>JAGHSJ010000309.1 GCA_018065935.1 Candidatus Kurthia equi | reverse complement strand
GAGCTATGGTGTTATTTTATTTAAGCTATGTCTTATTAGATAATTACCGTATACATCAATCAGAAAAATGGAAAGCCATCAATAATCTCACATTACAAGATATTCAAGCTATTCAAAAACTAGCCTCGTTGAATACTGCTTTTGAAACCTTATTTATAGGTTTATTTTTAATAGTGGTACTATATCTACTTAAAAAAAAGAGAGGGAAGTTAATCAGCTTTTTAACAATAAATGCGTGTTTGTTTGCTGCTCTATTTTTGATTAGCTACCTTTCATCTTTTTTCTTACAATCACCTATTGGCAATTTAACACAACCGTTATTTCTTCCTATTTTTTTACTTGTGCTATTAATGTTCTATTGTATCCTTATTTCCTTAAAGAATCGTTTCAGTAGAAGTGTATAAAATTAAATAAAACAATTTATACATTATGCAATTTAAATCAAATAACGTTCCCAAATGAAAGCTTGGTAACATTTCGAATAACGTGGTAGGTTTTTATGGAACAAGTTACCGTTTCGAATTTTGTAACTGATACTAATAAATTCCGTCAAATTATATAAAGAAGGGAGTTGTAGTATTGGGAAAACTTAGTTTGATTTTGCCTATTATGTTTTTATCAATAGGATTGTTTGGGTGTCAACAAGATAATGCAGAATTAAATCCTGATAATAATAAAGAGAAACAGGACGAAGTAACCTCAAACAAAGCGACTGATGATAATTTTGAAGTTATAGGGATTATTACTGAAGTAAATCAGGAAAAGAAGAGCGTTTTGTTAGATTTATCAAAAAAAGTACAAGAAGATGAAAAACAAATGTGGGTGACGATTGGTGAAAACACTAAGATTTCTAATGAAATTGAAGAACTTAATTTCGAAAACTTAAAACCAAAAGTTGAAATAAAAGTAAACCTTTCTGGTAAATGTGCAGACCCGAAAATAAGAATTTGTGGTGCAGAAGAAGTTGTAATTAAATAATATACTTCTTTCGCTAAAAGCACTTTAGTACAACAAGAACTAATAACGTATACAAAACAAATCTAAATAACGTTCCCAAATCGAAGTTTGGGAACGCACCGAAAAGGCACAAACCCTGTTAAATCAGCGTTTGTGCCATTTTTAGTGGAACAATTTCTATGCAGGTTTTTATACACAGGCCCAGAAACGTAGGTAACCAAGGGCTTTGCGCACATTGAACGAAAACTGCAGCGGATTGGTTTCTGCATAAAATTGTGCATAAAACCATTCCTAAACTTTGGGAACGTTATTCAGTTTTATATTACATAATGTATAAATTATTTATGAAAATAGAGACGCTAATTTCACAATAGCGCCCGATTGTTGAAAAACTTTGTTCTACTAGGAAACCTTACAAGTAAAGGAAACTCGATCCGCTGAGATAATAAAGTCAATTAACTCATTCTCTCTATTTTCAAGTAATGCATGAAATTCGTATCCATTATTAACCTTATAAACTTCCTCATACAACCACCATGTATTTTCTAATAAACCATCTTGTTTTATTAGATGAAAATTTTCAAAGGTTACCTCAACTACATTTGTAAAACCACCTGAATTATTTAAGATTAATGTTAAATTTGTTTCATTTTGAATTGATTTTATAACCTTACAATCATGGAATCGAAAATCCTCAACAATTTCTTTATCAAATGAAGCCGATGCTTCTTTATAATAGCTTCTATATTTCTCACCAATTGCTTTTACTGACCTTCTATTTTCCTCACAATATTCCGTTACAGTATTTATGACCTTACGAGATACTTTATATAAAGCGAAAACTCTTAAATCAGCTATCTGTTCTAAAATCGTTTCTGGTAATTGCTTAGTTAAAATCATTTGATTTACGATAAAGGCGTTATGAAATTCTTCGGTTGTCTCTTCTTTATTAAAGTCGATTTTATACATTTCTTCTTGTAAAGTAATCCAATCCATTAATTCGTTATGGTAAACCTGTTGAAAGTATTCTTCTGAAAATACTTCAGCCTTCTGGTCTTCCACTAAATTAAGGTGGAAACTTGTTTTTTGACACAACTCGAACCATTCTTTAGTAAAATATTTCATTATAAACCTCAGCTTTCTTATATATTAGGAAAATTAGCGAAACTGTTTAATTACTTTATTGTATATTTTTCTATTTGTAACACAAATCACTAAATAATTTTAGTACAAGTTAGATAATAATTAGCCCTTAAACGCAAAAAAGGCGTTCTCTTATTCAAGGAAAGTACCCGATTGTGGAATAGCGAAAATGCACCCAAAGCGGTTTGGGAACTTTCTTTACTTAGCGTTGTAAATCCGTATTTTTCTGACGGAACCCCTATACTTCATTAAAGTTTTTAAAGTATTGCCAAACATGTAAAATACCTATAAAATATACTTATACTTTTGTCACACTTTGTAACATCCAATCCATACGGTAGGATGATAACCTTTAAAACACTTGTAAAGTGAATGATTGAACGGGATAATTCTGTTCTTTTCATCTTTATAAGTGTTTTTTTGTGCATTCAAAAGTAACTACTTATAGAAAGGGAGAGAGATTTTGAACGTAACTTTTGCAATTATCGCAATTCTAATTTTAGTTTTGGCTTTTAAAGTTTTAAAACTAATTAAAAAAGCGATGTATCGTGTATTCGGATTAGTAGCAACTGCTTTGGCAATTGCTAGGCTATATATGTTAATTCAAATGTAGCGACGTCTCTAAAAAAATAGCCACATGTGGTATTCGAAAGAAGGAAAATAAAATGGCCAAAGTCTATTTTGTACATGGTGATGAACCACTACTATGCGACGAATATGTAACAAGTATTCTACCTGCTAATTCAGAAATTAACCGCTATGATATGCGAGAAACCGATGTGGGCGACATAATTATGGACGCTTCACAAGTTAGCTTATTTGGTGGAGAAAACAAAACGTTAATTTTAAACAACTGTTATTTTCTTGGCTCTGAGAAAGCACTATCTGATAAGGATAATGCTCGTTTGATTGAATTTATGAATAGTGAAGATCAAACTGTTTTAATCTTCCGCTATCCGAAACCAGACAAGCGTAAAAAGCTTTATAAAGAGTTAATGAAAACTGCAACTATATTTGAAGGGGCAACCAAAACTTACCCTGAGAAGTGGTTAATTGACCGCGCTAAAAAATACAATATGAAATTAACAGACCCTGCAGCATCTAAAATGGTCTTAGAATTGGGCACAAGCCTATACCTTTTAGATAGCGAATTAATTAAAGTGAGTAACCGCTATCCAAATGCGCCAAAGATAACCGACAATATGCTGTCGGACATTTTATCACGGACATTGGAAAGCAATGTGTTCAAGCTAATTGAAAAGATTATGTATCGCAAACCCGATTCAATTGATCTTTTACAAGACTTACTGACTACAGGTAATGATGAAGTTTCCATTTTAATCTTAATTGCACGCCAATTACGAATGATG
Source organism: Candidatus Kurthia equi (assembly GCA_018065935.1). Lineage (GTDB taxonomy): Bacteria > Bacillota > Bacilli > Bacillales_A > Planococcaceae > Kurthia > Kurthia equi. The sequence goes on along the minus strand of JAGHSJ010000309.1, from coordinate 3,362 downwards.
GAACAAGTTAAAATTGCCCAAGTCACAAAACAGCCTAATCCGATGAAAGAACACCATTACGCAATTCAAAAAGCGGGTGAACAAGCATCAAATTATCGATTAGAGCAAATACAAAGCATGTTATCTGAAGTAGCAGAACTCGACCTTAAATTTAAACGTGGTCAAGTTGATAAAACAATTGCTTTAGAAACATTAATATTAAGCTGGATTTAAGAAACAGATGATTTAATTTGTTTCTTTTTTTTCGTGCACAAAACCGGAGGATTTTGATTATGTTAGAAACATTCGATGAATTAAATAGACAATTAAGCAAACATAAAGGGCAAGTAGTGACATTAGATATTAAATGTCCGAACTGCGGAAGAATCACGAAAAATGCTGATAAAATTAATGTTGACGAGCATTTCGATGATTATAATAGTGCTTTCCAATTCTATAATACTCACTACTTCACTTGTAAGCACAATTGCAAACGTGAGGTACGTTACTCTCATATCAATATTCGTAAAATTCAAAGTGTCGGTACGTTGCAAGAACAAGTAGCGTATTTAATACCGTACTTAGAAATAGAGCGCGGTGTTCTATGGATTAATTCATTTACAGAAAAAATGCTACTTGTGGAGCCTATAAAGAAAATCTATGTCTTTAGTAATCCGCTTAAAAAAGCATTTATCCATGCAACCGACTTGAATGAGGATTTAACAGTAGAGCTTAACAAATTGGATAAGTTCAGAAAAATGCCTGACAAAGATTATAGTTATATGAACACGCTAAAACAATTTATTTTAAGAGAATATCCATCAGTACGATATCCAGCTTTTTATGATCCTTATACGGAATTAGAAGCAGGGAAAGTATTGGACTTGGATAGTTTACAATTTTTCGATTTAACGGAAGTACCGCTGGCTCAATATACAACAAAAGATGATATTGAAGTAGGCCACTTCTATTTAGATGCTGTTTCTCCTAATGTTGCAGCTGATAAATTTATTTTCGATAAAAGCGTAGACATCGAGATTGCATTTATGTCAACAGTATTTTTTCGAGACGCTATGAAACCACGCCGATTAGGGCAAATTGTAGCATCATCAGATAAAAGCTTGTTAAACAAATACATTGAATTACGACTTCATCCACTATATGGGGAATATGTGCCGGTACAAATTACGGACTGCATACCTTTGATGTATCAAGAGGAAGAATTAGAAAACTAATAGAGTTCCCTTACGGAGCGTATTGAAAAAGCCATTAATTTTATATTAACGGCTTTTTCTATTGCTCAAAAAAATACAAATTGAAATGAGGACATTTAAAATGAATCATAAATTATTTATTACAACTGCTGCTGAAGATAATATGAAGGACCAATATGAACGCGGAACAATTACTTATGTTAGTAAATATTCAGATCTTGTAAGAGCTACTTATACGATTTGGAGTGACAAAACTATCGATGAAGAAACCGCTGTAAATGCATATTATTATGTCTCTTTAGAAGGAGAACCCGAAATTCCCACGTTAGAGGGGTTAGATTATGGTGACGTAGACGAAATGCTAGATGAAACACAAATACAACTTTCGCTTAGCAATTTATTAAAAAATGCTGACGAGGTAGTTGAACTTATTCGTTTAGCTAATAATTACGGTCAGGACATTTCATTAGAAATTCATCCAAATAATATTGAAATGCCTATTGAAAATATTCTCATGGATAGTTTAATTTGGGGCATCGCTCTAAGGGACTTATCTGAGGGCATTAATAAATATGACTTAATCGAATTAGGAAAAATTATTGGTGATAGTTGGGTTTATTCAAACAAAGCAAGATTCCTAGTGGATATTGTGCAAGCTTTCTTAATCGAAGTAGAATTTACGGAGCAAGAATTGCTACATATTCGCAACCTTCAACGTGCACTATTGATGAATGATAACTCGACAATTGTTAGCAGTTCGATTTTATATGAGAATGCAAACTATTCGGTTGAATGCGTTGTATTAGAAGATAAATCGAATAAGCATATTTATCGCTTGTTAATTAATGATCACGAACGACGTGAATGTGAAATTATTCATTACGCTAAAACGTTAGCAAAGGTCAATACGTACTTTTTAAATAACGTCGATACAGGCAATTTACAGATGAAGAAAGCGATATAAGTTACTTTAAAACAATAAATTGATTATGCGCACAAGAATGGCCAAATTACTACCGGCCTTTTTATGCTGCGCTACAAATACAGAATTGAGGAATTGTAATGAGCGTTAAATATCCACACCATCAAGTCACTATTTCGACGGTAAAAAATTCAAAGAATGTACGTGCACGTGGGGAAATCATCATTCACAATAAATTTGCTGAATTTGATAAAACAGCGTACACAATTTTTAGCACTCAGGTTAAAGAAACTGCTGAAAACGCTAAATATTATGTTCAACTAGAAACTATACCGACAATCGATTCTCTAAAAGGACTTGAATTTGAAGAACTACAAGAAATCGTTTATGAGAACTTGGAAGTCTATCATCTTGATGACTTATTTATCAATAGCAGTGATATTACCGCGCTAATTTATTTAGCTAGTCAATCGAAACAGGACATTAGTTTTGAAATCAGTACATCTAATTTAATTATGCCACTGAAATATATTTTGATAGATCACAAGGCTGTATGGCTAGCATATCAATATACAACGGTTGGCTTAACAATATTAGATATTCTTAGCTTTGCTGAACTTTTAGAAGGAGATTGGTCAATAATTAATGAACCGATTCCTTATATTAGAGATTTAATGCAGGGCTTTAACGAGATTGATACATCATTAACAATGGACCAAAAAATTCAATTTAAAAATCTTCAACGTGCATTATTAATGGATGACGATTCAACCGTCATTAATAATGAGGTCTTAATGAAATCAGAAGATACCGAATTGATATGTGTGCACTTAGTAGACGACTTATCGAACAAATACTACCGGTTACTTCAAGTGGATCACATAAAGAAAGAGGCAGAGATTATTGCTTACGCCTTATATAAAGAGGGAGTCCTAGAAATTGCTGAAAAGCAATGGAATTCCCTGAATATATAATTTAACAGTGCAAATAATAGGAGGATTAATATGTCAGAAATTACAGGACAATTAGCAATATTCGATTTTGAAGAAATCCTACAAAGTAATTTAGTTAATGAGCCTCTAACAATTAATCTACTAGATAAGTTCTCAACTATAGATATTACTGTGGATCAAAGAATTAGCGAATTAGAAGCGGAATATTGCAAAAGACAAGAAATGATTTTTTATGAATCTAGAGATTTATTAAAAAAATATCTGGATGAAATGACTACTCTATACGAAAAGTAT
>JAGHSJ010000080.1 GCA_018065935.1 Candidatus Kurthia equi | reverse complement strand
ATCCGATATGTACATGAAAATAAAAATGAAAATATATTTAAGATAGATATTCAATTACTTGAGAATAAAATGATATTCCAAGGAAAAGAATATATACTCGAAGATGGGACTAGAGCAGTGTATTTTGAACGTGAATACTTTAACTTTATGGTGTTTGAAAAAAATAATTTACAGTATATAATGGGTATTAGTAATAAGATTAGCTTCAAAGAAACAGCGGAGGAATTGGTTCGGATAGCAAACTCTATAATATACTAATTCAAATTAATCAAGTGAGCAGCTAAAATTGCTGCTCCTTTTCTGTTTTATAGAAGGTAAGCCCGAAATATAAAAAATAGCTCACCTTCAAGGTACGCACGACGTATGGCCAGCTAACTGATTTTTTCAGATAGCTGGCTATTTTGCACATGTGGTTTGAATATTTTTCAGCCAGGGCATGTAATTATGCCGACACGCGATTGTGCAATTGGAAATGATTTTTGAAGCACACACGTCCGCGTTCATCGATTGCGCAAGCATAGTGTTTTCGTTTGGCAATATCGATGCCGATGACTAAAGTATTTTCGGTAACTTGATTAATTTTTTCATTCGTATTAAAATTCATGGAATGGAGTCCTCTCTGTAGATGAATGGGTCAATTTAGGCGTTGACACTCAAGCTTCATACAAGAGGGCTTTTTTTATTTCAAGTCCCCGAAAATGTTCCTAACAGGAATGCTCCTAATAGAAAAAGCACGCAAAAAAATATTTAGTTTAATCTAATATCACTATATCAAAATTTTCATTATTTTCGCATTTCCGTTCATTTTTTTTAGATATGACTATATCCATAATAAAAAAAGATAACGACCAAGCAATGATAAGCATTTTTAAATGGCTATTAATCGATAAGAACGTAGCAAAATCATTAATTTTAATAACCAATGTTCCAAGCAAGAAAAATAGCACTTGTAATAAGTAGAACATAACAGCATATTTTAATTGGCTTGTTAGTTGGCTTAAAAAACATTTAAACCATAATTTGTTTGGTAATTGAGCATTTTTTAAAAGAATCAGTATTGGCGGTAATATTAAGATAAGTATGATAAATGCTTATAATAGCCTTCTCAGCGCCGCCCCTTTTCTTTAAACCCATTCTTATAGCGATTATTAAATTCTTTCTTGCGTGTTATAAAGACATCAATTGACGTAAGAATTAAATTTCCCAACAATAACACCGGTCCAATACCAAATGCGATTTTTACTGAATACCATGACATACCTAGAATTTTTGAAATGACCGATAATGTCTCATTGTGGGTACTGAAGAATGGTTGATAGCTATAATTGCTCAAAGATAAGATGATGGTTGCACAGACAACCATGCTCACAATAATTATGGCCATAATCGTTTTTGATAAAGTAACTTTAATAATTTCTACCACTGTTCCCTAACTCCTTATATAAATGTCATGGTCACTTTCCCGTTTTCAACAGGAAGTGCCAGCTTCGCTTTATACTTACTTTTCTTATCTTTTGCCGTAAACGTAAGCACAGCCGTTTCCCCATTTTTTAATAAATCATCGATCATCTTTGGTGTGAGTGTCTTAAAGTATTGTGACCGCCAAATAAAGAAGTCGCAGCTGGTACATTTATAGGTTTTCGCCGTTGTTTTTAAATGACTCTCACACTCAGGACATTTATGTTCGGATGCAAATACTTTTACTTGTTGTTTCCCCTGTTCTTTCATTTCCCCTATAAACGCTTGAATAAAATTCGTAATGCCTTTCTCAAATTCTTCAGGTGGCTTGCCTGTTCTTATTTCTTGTAATGAAATTTCCCATAGCGCAGTCATTTCCGGCGAAATAATTTGCTTTGCCTGCTCAAAGTTCAGTAGTTTCATAACGCTTTCACCAAGCGGGGATACAAAAAGCTTTTTCTTATCTAGTGAAAGGTAGCCGATGTCTTGTAATTTTTGAATGGTTTCAGCGCGGGTTGCGCTGGTCCCAATACCGCAACCTTTTAAGATCTTTTTATACTTGGGATTTTCAACGACATTTGCTACATTCTCCATTTGTTTCATTAGTGTACCTTCTGTATATGAAGCAGGAGGTTTTGTTGTACAAGCTTTTGAAGTGGACTCGACAAATTCTACAGGAATGAATTTATCTAGCTCAGAAAAGCTTTCTACGTCTATTTCAGTGCTGTCAGCATCTTCCTTTTCTGTTTCTAAAATTTCATCGTGATCAAAATTTAAAAAGATCCCTTTCCAGCCAAGTTCTAATGTAATTTGATAACTTGTTTTAAATACTATTTCATCGTTGAATTTAATCATTACGCTCCGTACTTTTGATTTCTTCGGCTTTTGTGTCTGTAAGAAAAATCGTTCAACTATTAATTGATAAACCCATTTTTCTTCTTCTGTTAGGTCTTTCGGTATCGCTGGTGTTGGAATAATGGCGTGATGGTCTGAAACAATATTAACGAGGCGATCATTTTTTGCGTGTAATAGTTCTATATCAGCGCCTTTCGCTAAGTTTGGATAAACTTCACTTAAAATGCGTAATGTTGCACGCAACGGTACTATCTCGTCTTTCGTAACGTATCGTGCATTCGTTCGAGGATAGGATATTAAGCCTTTTAAATATAATGTCTCCAAATGGGCTGATGTTTCTTTCGGGCGTAACCCATATCGTTGATGTATAATTACCAATACATCTGTATGATTTAACAAAATTGGTGGCAATTGCTCCTTAGTTTGTTCTGTATAATCAATCGTGCCATGATGCTGCTGCATAAAAGCGATCATTTCATTAACTTTTTCTTTCTCGATAATGCGTTCGCCAGAATAATTTGCTCCAATAATCGCCTTTCCCACCTTAAATTCGGCTTTCATCGTATAATAATTTTCTTCAGTAAAATTGGCTCTCGCCTGTTCTCTATTATTTACGAGAGCTAATGAACTTCCAATTAATCTCCCCATCGGTAATGTTTGACCATTCCCGACTAAGCTAAGGCATCGTGATGTATTAATACCCACTATATAATCTAACTTTGCACGCGTAGCGCCTGAAACGGCCAAAGACTCTAATTCGTGTGGTTCTTTTAATGATCTAAATGCTTCACGAATTGCATTGACTTGTAATGATGCAGTCCATAGTCGTTTAGAAGGTAGATGTTCTAACTTCAGGTAGCTGATTATATTTCGAAAAATGGCTTCTCCTTCAATTTCACAGTCCATTCCGTTGATAATCATTTTGCTGCTGGTCGCTAGTTTCTTGATTAAATAGAGTTGTTTTTCTTGCCCTTTAATTGGTTTTAGTGGAATCTCTTTTGGAATAATCGGTAGCTGTTCCCAATTCCAAACTTCCCATTCTTCTCTAATTTCGTCCGGCTCCACAAATTGCAGTAAGTGACCTTGCGCCCACGTATAGAACAGCTGGTTATCACCTACTAAGTATCCATCTTGTTCTTTATAATTTTGAGATAAAGCGCGGGCATACGCATAAGCAGCAAGCTTTTTTTCAGCAATCAGAAGTATCATATAAATCTCCCTTTCTAAATAAAAAAGCACGCAAAACAGGCTTTAAACCTGTTTTGCGTGCTTCGCAAAGTTGGTAACAAAATCAAAATATAGTTTTAGAATACCAAAACAAAAATTACTTGTAAATACTACTTCAGTTATTAATAAATTTATAAGTATAAACAATTTTATTAGGTGTGTAACCAAAGAGCTGGGCTAAAGGTG
>JAGHSJ010000031.1 GCA_018065935.1 Candidatus Kurthia equi | reverse complement strand
GGTAGTTTTTCCCGCATCAACATGAGCTAAAACTCCAATATTAATAATTTTCATGTGATTTTCCTCCATTCAAAAGCCCAAAAGGGCATAAAAATCCCAGTGATAAATACTCTTATCACTGGGATTTTTATGCATAACCATAGGCATACAAAGCATACAGATATTCTCCGGATACTTTAGAATCACATGATAAAGGTATTCTTAAACTGGGTACAAAAAACTAAGCCCTCCTAAAAAAGGACATCCAATTATTTGTTCCCACTATCAAATTGACAGTTTATTTAAGAATACCTTGCCGCATATTTATTAACTCCTTTTAAATAGATACTTAAATAATAGCACGTAAGAGCATATTTGTAAAAGAATCTCCAATTTTTTTTCTTCTTTTTTCAAGGTTATCAATTGCATTTACTGATCTTGATATATTCGTTTCAATTTCTTGCAATTGGTGTAATGATTCTTCAGTAGGTTCAATATTAAAATATTTGGTTAAATATTGTATTGGTTCTTCTTCTGCTCTACGAACTACTGCTAATGATGCTTTATGTACGTTCGTATTTTCATCATGTTTCTTCTTTTTTCTATCACGAACATAATTATGTTTACTTGTATTTTCAGAAACAGCTAAATGACTATAATCTTCTTTTTTTGGTGGAATAAATTGGCTACTTGATGGAAGTTCTTTAACATAATCAGAAATTTCATTATATTCTTTCGCTAAAGACTTAATTTCTTTTTTATGCTCTTTAAATTCTTCACTATTAAAATATTTTCGTTTTATTATGTGCAAAATTAGTACATAACCTATATAAATAAGTACTAAAGGCCATAGATATTGAATTAAACCGATAATAATTGCTAATACGAAAAAAACACCCAAACATGTACTCACTTCAAAACCCCTCTATTCCTTTTTTTATAATTTAAGTATAGCATATACACTCGTTGGAATAAGGCATAAATTAGACGATTTAAGGGCTTTTAGACGGTTGTTAGGGCGTAAGCCTTAACCGAGCGTAGCGAGCTTCTAACAAGCTATCTGTACGCAGAGAACTAACGGTTAAGGACAACTAGCTGATTGAAAGCTATTCAAACAGATTTTTCCTTGAAAAAGGGCTTGATCTTGACCTTGGTCTTTTTTATGCAGGCTTGCGCAGCAAGGCGACCTTTAAGGTCTTGTTCTTGAACTTGTCTTTAAGGTTTTAGTGAGATGTAATTTTTGAGAGAACCAAAACCTCAAATTTTTCTGTTTTTTTGTCTCGCGCACGCACGCGTTTTATTAAATAAACTGTTAGAAGAGCTGTTAGAAGAACTGTTAAGTACCTGTTAGGGGGGTCTCTAGCCCTTGGGAGAGTAAGAGTCTCAGGGGGGTATGGGACACAAAAGTGGACAGTAAGGGACACAGAAATGGACAGTAAGGGACACAGAAATGGACAGTAAGGGACACTTATTTATTTGTGTGTGTCCTTTGTTTGTGGTACATTTTATTCAACAAATAAATAGGGGTGACCGAAATGTATGATGTAGTCAGATATAACAACGGTCTAAATACAGTTCCGTTGCGTAAATTTACACCAGTAGAAATGGATATATTTTGGGCTGTATGCTCGAAAATGAAGCGCAAAGGAACAGAAGAATTAACTTTTGATTTTGATGACTTTCAAGAATTGGCTAAGTATGACAGGCGAGAAAAAGATAGTTTTTATACGGCTTTAAAAAATACTTGGGAAAAAATGAAACAACTAGATTATAGCTATGAAGATGATGGGTATTACGAAGATTTCGTGTTGTTTCAACGGTTCGCTATAGATAAAGACAACGAGAAGGTCATTATACAAGCTAGTGAGCGTTTTGAGTTTGTTTTAAATGCGATTGGTACAAACTTTACTCGTTTTGAATTAGAGAACCTTACTGGGCTAGATAGTAGCTATTCTAAAGAGCTTTATAGACAACTAATGCAATATCGAAGTATAGAGACTAAAAGTGGCTACTGGGCTGTTACGGTTGATGATTTCCGTGAATTATTAGATATTCCAGATTCATATCGTATGAGCCATATTGATAGTCGTGTTTTCAATACGGCTAAAAAAGAATTGTTAAATTCTAAAGACGGTAGACCACCGATTTTTGACAGCCTTTCGATTGAAAAAATCAAAGCAAAAAAAGGAAATAAAATTCAGCGCTTCGTTATTCGGTTCAAAGAATACGAAGATCCGAATCCAGTACCAATGATTAATTTTATGACTGGTGAAGAAATATAAACACATAAAAAAAGATGTCCTAAGAATATTTTAGGATGTCTTTTTTTGTTTCAAATCGAGCGAAGCGACAGAAAAGGTCGAAGGAAAATTTCCTTCCAAGCAGGCAAGGCAAAACGAAGTTTTGGGGTTTGTCATGACAAACCCGTAGCTTGCCTACCAAAATTACGAAGTAGATTTTGGGGGTTTGTGGCACAAACCCGTTGCTTGCCTTCCAGAATTGTTTTTATTTTTCAGCATGAGCAAAGCGAATTCTTAAATTGCGCAGCAATTTTCACAACAAAAAAGAGCAAGGGATCTTGCACGATACATCAACTTAAAAAAGTGATGTATAAGTGCGCACTTGCTCTTTTGTTTTAGCACGAAACATCAACTTGAAAAGTGATGTGTAAGTGCGCCCTTTTCGTTTCCCAAAAAATATTTCTAAATAAAAGGGATAAGAGATTTTGAAAAAATGAGTGCAACAACAAAATAGGTTCTAAGAAGAATATAATATGTTGAAATTAATAATTATATTTCCGTTAATATTTTTGAGCCTTTGCTTCGATTACATTTCCAACATAAAGTTTGCAAGTTATCTTCTTCTGATAGTCCACCTTTAGAAACTGGAATAATATGGTCCACTTCTAATAACAATAAATCTTGTTCTTCTGTTGAAGCTGAACACATTTGACAAGTGTAATTATCTCTTTCTTTAATATACGTACGAAATTTTTCTGTCATTAAAGCACGCTGAGCCTTTGCACTTTTAAGATATTTAATTCGATCAGCTATATATTCAGCTGTCGCTTCAATCGTTGGCAAATCAAAAGTAATTCTAGTTCTTTGAGAGCTATTACCACCTGGACTCACATATTCAAATAAATATTCAGTATATTCAATTTCCACATACAGGACACAATATCCACTTGTAGTTTATAATAACTATCTCCTCCTTTACACTTTAATTCAAATCTTTATTAAAAAATATTTCATCTTATTTAACAAGAAACCATATTTATATAACAACAAAAAATACACTAAGTTATTTTATTGAACATATATCGTACTTTATCTATCCGACTATTTGGACGACGGGGCTGGCAAACAGGTTCACCGGTAGTAACATGGTACCCTTTTAACTCTGTTAAACAAACACTACGTCCATTTGTAAAGAAAGTTAAATCACTACGATATTCTTGAATACACCGAGCAGGGATTTCTCCACTAAGAATGACCTCATTATTTTTCAATTGAGTGTCTACGATGTTCGCACAATATTTAGGAGCATCGTTGTATGCTCGTGAAAGATATTCCTGTGGCGCATAAATTTTAAAACTAAGATATGGCTCTAACAATTCTGTTCCAGCTTTTTTTAAGACTTGTTCCAATACAATAGGAGCAAGCATCCGAAAATCTGCTGGGGTACTAACAGGGCTATAGTATAAGCCATACTTAAAACAGATTTTACAGTCCGTCACATTCCAACCATACAATCCTTGTTCACAGCCATAGCGTATCCCCTCCATAACTGCATTTTGAAACGATTGATTTAAGTATCCAAGAGAAACCGAGCTCTCATACTGCATTCCACTTCCCAACGGAAGCGGTGATACAGATAAACCAATGGAAGCCCAGAAAGGATTTGGCGGCACTTCGATGTGAATGGTATATTCTGCATTTTTTAACGGTCTCTCCATATAAATGACTGTAGGCTCTTTTAGTTCTATCTCCACATGATACTTTTCTTGCAACAGTGCACTAATCACTTCCATTTGTACTTTCCCTAAGAAAGAAAGTATAATTTCATGTGTCGTAGAATCCACGTAATATCGTAGAAGCGGATCACTATCTGAGATTTCCAAAAGGGCATCAAGCAACATTTCTCTCTGTTCAGGTTTACTCGGTTCAACAGTTGTTTGTAGTAGAGGGTGCGGATTTTCAATCTTTTTTCTCTGTGGCAATAGTTTTGTATCTCCAAGAACACTATTTAACTTCAAAAACTCATTTTGCAAAATAACAATTTCTCCAGAATAAGCTCTATCAATCTTACATAATTCACCATTTATTGAAGTATACATTTCTGTAACTTTTATTTTTTCTTTTTCTGATACTCTAACCGAATCTCGTAAATGTAGTACTCCACTATAAAGGCGTATATATGCAAGACGTTGTCTTTTTTTTGTATATTCAATTTTGAAAACATTTCCGCAAAGTTCAGACTGACCTCGATGTGTTGATGAATAAAATTTATTCGTAATCACTTCTATAAGGTTATCAATCCCTATATTGTTTTTTGCACTTCCGTGATAAACAGGGAACAGGGAACAATTCTGAAATCTTATGCTTTCCTCTTGTTCGAGTTCTAATGCTTCCAATAATTTCCCAGACGTATATTTCTCCAAAAGGTAATCATTTCCTTCTATTACCGTATCCCATTGTTCAGATTCGGTAAAGTTCGTCACACACATATTAGGATACAGTTCTACCTTCTGTTTGATTACAATTTCGGCAGAAAGTTTCTCTTTAATATCCTGATAAACCGTTGATAAATCAATTCCATTTTGGTCAATCTTATTGATAAAAAAGATTGTGGGAATCCCCATTTTCCTAAGTGCATGAAATAATATACGAGTTTGTGCTTGTACGCCATCTTTTGCAGAAATCAGTAGAATTGCCCCATCTAAAACTGATAATGAACGATATACTTCTGCTAAGAAATCCATATGTCCTGGCGTGTCTATGATGTTCACCTTCGTATTTTCCCACTGAAAAGAGGTTATTCCTGTCTGAATTGTAATTCCTCTCTGACGTTCTAAAAGCGTATTATCCGTCCTCGTTGTACCTTTGTCCACGCTTCCTAATTCTGTAATCGCTCCACTGTTATATAATAAGCTTTCTGTTAAGGTAGTTTTTCC
>JAGHSJ010000325.1 GCA_018065935.1 Candidatus Kurthia equi | reverse complement strand
CTATTATAGTGATAATATAATAGTATTATATTACTACAAGCTTTATTTAAATTGCTAGAACGTTTAACATGTTCGGGGAGGATTTACTAATGAAATTAAGAAGTCGTATTGTCGCTTTCTTTATCATTGTCATCGCATTAGTGGCAACGATAGGCTCGACGACAGGAAGCGTCGTTAAAGACATCAATCTTGGCCTTGATTTACAGGGTGGATTTGAAGTTCTTTACCAAGTAGAACCATTGCATGAAGGGGATCCAGCTCTTACTAGTAAGGATATGCAATCAACTGTAACCGCTATTCAAGAACGTGTAAATGTCTTGGGGGTAAGTGAACCAAGTATTCAAATTGAAGGTGGAAACCGTATTCGTGTCCAACTTGCAGGTGTGAAAGACCAAGATGCAGCACGTGAGTTATTATCAACTCAAGCAAATTTAACATTCCGCGATGTGGATGACAAAGTTTTACTTGATGGTAGTGATTTAAAACAAGGTGGCGCAACAGATTCATTTGAAGGAAATACTGGACAACCAGTTGTTTCACTTAAATTAAAAGATGCTGAGAAATTCGGTAAACTAACTACTGAATTAGCTTCACGTGGCCCTGGTCAAAATCTAATGGTTATTTGGTTAGATTATGAAAAAGGTGACTCATACGCAAAAGAAGCAGCAAAAGAAGCGCAAGGTGAAAAACCTAAATACATCTCAGCTGCAACTGTAGAAAAACCTTTAAACACAACAGATGTACAAATCTCTGGTAGCTTCACTGTACAAGAGACAAAAGATTTAGCAGGGATTTTAAATGCTGGTTCATTACCTGTTAAATTAGATGAAGTGTACTCTACATCAGTAGGTGCTCAATTCGGACAAGAAGCTTTAGAATCAACTGTATTCGCAAGTATTCTTGGTGTAATTGCTATCTTTATCTTTATGCTTCTAGTGTACCGTTTACCAGGTGTAGTAGCGATTGTTACATTAACTGTATTCACATTTATTACATTATGGATTTTTGAAATGATTAATGCCGTACTGACACTTCCTGGTATTGCTGCATTAGTACTCGGAATTGGGATGGCAGTCGATGCCAACATTTTAATGTATGAGCGTATTAAAGAAGAACTTCGTGTAGGTCGCTCAGTAAAAGCAGCCTTTAAAGAAGGTTCTAAAAACTCGTTCACAGCGATTTTCGATGCCAATATTACAACTTTATTAGCAGCCGCTGTACTATTTGTATTCGGTGTAAGCTCAGTTAAAGGTTTTGCTACAACTCTAATTATTAGTATTTTAGTCAGCTTCTTAACAGCTGTATGGGGTACACGTGTACTTCTAGGCTTACTAGTTAAGAGTGGTTATTTAGATAATAAGAAAACATGGTTTGGCGTGAAAAAATCAAATATTCACGAATTATCTGAAGGCGTTACCGCACTAGATTTGAAAACGAAATTTGATCGTTTTGACTTCGTGCATACACGTAATCGTTTCTTCATCGGTTCAGCAGTATTTATTTTAGCGGGCTTAATTGTTCTAGGAATTTTTAAACTTAACTTAGGAATTGACTTTTCGAGTGGTTCACGTGTTCAATTGCAATCTGAACAAAAAATGACGACAGAAGAAGTAAGTAAATTCTTAGATAAGACTGGTTTCCCAGCAGAAGATATTGTCATCTCTGGTGATAAATCAGATCATGCAGTGGTTCGTTATGCAACGGACTTCGGTAAAGATGAAGTGAAAAAAATTAATGTAGCAGCCGAAAAAGAATTTGGCTATAAAGCTTCTATTAGTTCAGTATCACCTCAAGTAGGTAAAGAAATTGCGCAAAATGCAGTATATGCCTTATTATTTGCAGCTCTAGGTATTATTATTTATGTAGCACTACGCTTTGAATGGCGTATGGGGGTAGGGGCAATTGCTTCTCTCTTACATGATGTATTCTTCATGGTTGGTATCTTTAGTTTATTCCGATTAGAAGTAGATATGACATTTATTGCTGCAGTATTAACGATTGTGGGTTATTCAATAAATGATACGATTGTAACGTTTGACCGTATTCGTGAAAACTTACATCGTTCGAAAGTAATCAATAATGCAGATGAATTAGCTGAAATCGTAAATAAATCTCTTCGTCAAACATTGACACGTTCTGTAAATACCGTATTAACTGTAATTGTGGTGGTGGTTGCCTTATTAATCTTCGGTGCACCAGCAATTTCTAACTTCTCAATTGCCTTATTGATTGGTTTAATTACAGGTATGTACTCTTCAATTTATATCGCAGCCCAAATTTGGTACGTATTAAAAGTACGCCAAATGAAGAAAAAAGGCGGCAAAGTAAATGTAGAGAAGAAAAAACGCCAATGGGGTTCAGACGAACCACAGGTTTAAATTGTAAAAAAATAGGCAATGAAAATACTAATCTCTTATGGAGATTAGTATTTTTTTTGCATCTAATGCTACCTATGTCTAAAGTGACGTGATATAATAATTGAAATAGGTAATATAGTGTGATTTAAATAAAGGGGATGTGACTTTTGAATTACAAAAAGGCGATTCTAACATTATTGTTGTCTACTCCAATATATTTTGGTTTTATCTCAGTTGCTGATGCAGAGACAGTAAAAGAAAATGTTTCCGTTTTTTATACGAATGATGAAGGTAAAAAAATGATTTTACAAAAAGCAGATGAAGTGGAGGTACAATTGAATAATATTGATGCCGTAGTCGGTAGTTTTTCACAGGCGGATATAAAAGCAATGGAAGCATCTAAAAACATCAAAGTAGTACATACAGGAAATAAAAAATTGAGGGTTAACACGTCAATACTACCAGTGCTTTCGTATGCAAATTTTACAACGAATTGGAATCAAAATTTAGTACAATCAAGCTATGCTTGGCAATATGGACTTGATGGAAAAAATATAAGGGTTGGTATAATTGATGCAGGAGTGGCAACACATAGTAATCTGTCCACCGTTCATCGTAAAGATTTTGCATCTGTACCTAATACAAGTACAGGAGCTACGAAACATGGCACATTTGTAGCGGGGATTATTGCTGCTAAACCCTTACTAAATGGCATGATGTTTGGTGTTGCACCAGGTGTGAATTTATACAGTATGAATGTAGATGGACAAGACGGTGGTGAATTATCAGATATTATTTCAGCGATTGATTATGCAATAGCTCAAAAACTTCAAATCGTTAATATATCAATGGGGATTTCAAAAGTGGATTTACTAGACGAGGGTGAAAAACTTACAGATAATCCACTTTATTTAGCGGTTAAAAAAGCGCAAAAAGCAGGTGTTTTATTTGTTGCTGCTACAGGTAATAACGGCGTTGCTATAGATTATCCAGCTGCATTTTCGGATGTGGTTGGCGTAGGGGCAATCACAAGTAGTAAAAACATTGCCAGATTCTCAAATAAAGGGCAAGAGGTAGATCTAGTAGCACCTGGAGATTCGGTTCAGTCATTAAATTATAATGGAGGATTTAGAATTGATTCAGGAACTTCTTTTTCTACACCGCATGTAACAGGCTTATTGGCCCTGCTTAAACAACAATATCCGAATGACACAAATGAACAGTTGGTCACTCGTTTAATCAGCAATTCGGAAGATTTAGGGGCTAAAGGATTTGATACAACCTATGGACATGGTTTGGCTAAATATGCTAAGCAGGTGGTCAGTGAACCTGTAACCGTACCTGAGGATACGAAGACAGATAATGTGCCACCACCAAGTACAAATGAACCTGAGTTAACTATTCCAGAAGAAACGCCACCAGCTCAAGCAGAACCAGAAAAACCGACAACTACACCTGTAAAAAAAGAAACAGCTGCTCAAAAGTATATACGTTTAAATCAGAAAAAAATTAAGACGATTACACAAAAAATTGTCGCACATAAAAAATTGAATTATTTAACTGAATATACGCCACTTTACTCTGTTTACAGTAATTTAACGAAAACGCAAAAAATTGCACTTGTATCCTATCGTAAAGATATCATCCCTAGCATCATTTCAGGTTCAATTAAATCAACACGTATTTCAGCAACAAATATAAATAGTTTAAAAACGAAAAAAACTTCTAAAATCACCTTTAATACGACATTCAAAACGTCAACCATTCAATCAAATGCTTTTGCCATGTATAAAGACGGCGTGAAGGTCAATAATTTTAAAGTAACGAAAGCAAAGAATGGCAAATCAATCACGATCAAAACAACCAAAGCGTTAAGTAAAGGAACTTACCATTTTGCAATTGATACAACAAAGTTCCGTACGACAAAAAATAAAGCAGTCAGACCATATATGGTAACATATGTCGTGAAATAAAATGAAAATGAAAGCCGCCAATCATTCAGCTCGGACTGAATGATTGGCGGCTTTTTAGTTAGGGTAAATTAATCAATTTCGATCGAACCACTATTTTTTGTATTGCTAAAGGTTGAAGTAATCACACCAGCTTCATTCGTTACCTCTGTACCTGGAGAACCAGGGGAGGTATTTGGATTTTGTGCTTGAAATGTAACTGAAGCATTTAAATCTATTTCAACCTTTTTCCCTATGATGGATCCACTAATTTTTGATTGTTTTATTAATACAGATGAATAAGGTGCATAGATATAAAATGGCCCTCTTATATTTCCACTATCATTTTCAAAAGAAATATCTTTATTAAAACCAGCGTTATTTGAAGGTACATTATCGCGTACAATGATTGTCCCATTTATAGAAGCACTGTTATTAATTTTAACGCCACTATAGAGAGAATCAAAGTTTAGTTTATTCTTAAATGAATTGTAGAAGGAAACCTGTGAAAGCCCAGTGTAATAAATGTTAGTTTGAAGAGCTGTGTCTCCAATTTTATTATTATTTGAAAAAGAAATTGAATCTTGAATAAAAAAATCTAATCTTTCTTTAGCATTAATTGAACTTTGATTATAGGCAGTTAGTTTTTTTGATTTTATACTTAACGAACTACCACTATATAATGTAGCGGAATTATCTATTTCTAGTGATTTTGTATTTGAAATTTGTATATTTCCTTCAGATTTAATAGAAGACTCACCTTGTAGACTTATAT
>JAGHSJ010000427.1 GCA_018065935.1 Candidatus Kurthia equi | reverse complement strand
CTTATAAGGAAATGCGTTTTTATAAAATGAATTTTTCCTACTTTTTTTGAAAAAAAGTTTCATTAAAAAATAAAAAAATAATAAAAAACTTGAATTTTTATTTCATTAAGAATATGATTACTTTAGTTCGATAAGGAGGGAGAAAATTTGTTAGGTATTTCTGTGTATTTATATGATAGACCGAATCGTTCATTCATTGAAAATATGCATAGAAATGGTTTCAATGAAGTGTTCACATCCCTGCATATTCCTGAGTATTCATTTACGGATACATGGGAGAATATGCAACAGTTAGGCATGATTTGTAGTGAAAATGGCATGGAACTTACAGTTGACTTGTCACAAAAAATGGTAAAAGAGCTACCTGTTTCATTAGAAAAATTGAAAACGTTTGGTATTACTGGATTGCGACTAGATGATGGATTTACGATGCAACAGGCCTCATCTTTATCGTTGGTGTATAAAGTGGCGCTAAATGCGAGTACATTAACAGCTACAGATTTGCAGCAGCTTCATGAAAATGGCGCAAAGCTTTCACAAATTGAAGCTTGGCATAATTATTATCCAAGAATTTATACGGGATTGGATGAAGATTTTTTCCTTGCACAAAATAAGATGTTCCAAGTAGCAAATATTAAAGTAGCCGCTTTTGTTATGGGGGATGAACAATTGCGTGCACCTATGTTTGAGGGCTTACCAACTTTAGAAATGCATCGAAATAAAGCAGTTTTAGCAAATACACTTGAATTATTGAAAGATTACGCTGTAAATACGGTTTTCATTGGGGATCCAATAATAAGTGAATTTGCACAACGTCAGTTTGCTCATTATTTTATGCATGACACATTATTGCTACCAGTTATAATGGCACATGAATTTAATCCCCTATTTGAACGCTTGTACCATAATCGACCGGAGATTGCACGGGATGTTGTACGCCTAGTGGAAAGTCGAGGGTTATTTGCAGACAACAATTTTTCAGGTGAAGGAGAAGTGAGAAATAGTGGGGATGTAACGATTAATATGCAAGCGCTCTCACGATATGCTGGAGAAGTTCAGTTAGTGAAGCGTCCGTTACCAAGAGATCCAGATGTTCTTACGC
Source organism: Candidatus Kurthia equi (assembly GCA_018065935.1). GTDB lineage: Bacteria > Bacillota > Bacilli > Bacillales_A > Planococcaceae > Kurthia > Kurthia equi. The sequence continues at coordinate 22,673 of JAGHSJ010000427.1, read as the reverse complement.
TTGGGTGTATTGAAAGAAATAGTATTGCCCTTTTAAAACATTGTAAGGGGTTACAAAATATACAGTTGGAGGAATTTGCTGATGGATTTAGAAAAATTAACAACTGAAAAGCGAAATGATAAAACGATGGGCTTAGATAGTTATTCATCGTTAGAAATCTTGAAAATCATGAATAAAGAAGATGGAGTTGTTCCGAAAGCGATACAAGAGCAACTAGAGCCTATTCATGCAGCAGTAGAAAAAATCATTGAAACCTTCAATAATGGAGGTCGCTTATTTTACATAGGTGCAGGAACAAGTGGCCGTTTAGGGATTCTTGATGCTGTCGAATGTGTGCCTACATTTGGAACACCACCTGAAATGGTGCAAGGTCTAATTGCTGGTGGAGAAGGGGCTATGATTAAAGCAGTTGAAGGTGCTGAGGATGACTTTACACTCGCTGAAAAAGAGTTGCTAGAGCGTGGAATCACTGAAAAAGATACAGTTGTAGGGATTGCCGCAAGTGGCCGCACGCCTTATGTCATCGGGGGCTTGAAATTTGCCCGCCAGTTAGGTGCCAATACAGTCAGTCTTTCATGCAATAAAGAAGCAGAAATTAGTAAAGAAGCAGAAATTTCAATTGAGGTTGAAGTAGGTGCAGAGGTTTTAACGGGTTCAACTCGTCTAAAATCAGGAACAGCGCAAAAACTGGTGCTTAATATGCTATCGACTACTGCGATGATTGGGATTGGAAAAGTGTATAACAATTTGATGGTCGATGTTCAACCAACAAATGAAAAATTACGCGTGCGTGCCGTACGTATTATTATGCAAGCAACTGATGCGGATCTAGAAACAGCGACAAAAGCATACGAGGCCGCTGATTTACATGTGAAAACAGCGATTGTCATGATTTTATGCGATGTTTCTGCAGAAGAAGCGCGTCAACGTTTGACAACAAGTAAAGGCTTTATCAAAAACGCATTGTAAGGGGGCGCCATCATGGCAGAATCAAAAGAGTTAAAAATTGCAAATGGGATATACAAGCACGTCGGGGGACAAGAAAATGTAGAAAAAATCATTCACTGTATGACACGTGTGCGTATTTCCATTAAAGACTATAGTCAAGTAGATATTGACGAACTGAAAAAAGTAAATGGTGTATTAGGCGTTATTGAAGATGATACACTTCAGGTAGTCGTAGGGCCGGGAACGGTAAATAAAGTCGCACATGAAATGGTGCAAATGGCGGGTGTGAAGCTAGGTGAAAAATTCCCACATGTAGCGCAAGCAAATACGGGAGACCAGAAAACAAGTAATCGACAAATTGTTGAAGAACGTGCAGCAGAAGTCAAAGCACAGCAAAAATCAAAACAAAAAAATTCAAAAGTGAAAAATATTTTAAAATCCATTGCGAATATTTTCGTCCCACTTATTCCCGCATTCGTTGGTGCTGGATTAATTGGCGGGATTGCATCTGTACTATTAAATTTACAAACTGCAGAGCATATCGGACACAACTGGGATCAAATCATCCTTATCCTAAATGTTATTAAAAATGGGGTATTTGCTTACTTAGCCATCTATGTAGGGATTAATACGGCCAATGAGTTTGGCGGAACACCTGGGCTTGGTGGGGTTATCGGTGCAGTTACCTTACTAACTGGTATGACACCAGAAAATCCAATTCAAAATATATTCAATGATCAGACGTTAGCCGCTGGTCAAGGTGGTATTATTGGGGTTATCTTTGCTGTATGGTTTATGTGTGTTGTTGAAAAATGGTTACGTAAATTTATTCCAAACGCGATTGATATTATCGTGACACCAACAATTACATTATTAGTCATTGGATTATTAACAATTTTCATCGTAATGCCTATTGCAGGCGTTATTTCAAGTTCATTAGTTGATGCTATTACATGGGTATTAAATGTAGGTGGTGCATTCGCTGGTTTCGTACTCGGTGCATTATTCTTACCAATGGTTATGTTAGGTTTGCATCAAATTCTAACACCAATTCATATTGAAATGATTAATACGTCAGGCTTTACATTATTATTACCAATCTTAGCAATGGCTGGGGCAGGTCAAGTCGGCGCAGCAATCGCATTATGGTTTAAATGCCGTAAAAACAAACAATTAACAAATATGATTAAAGGTGCATTACCTGTCGGGATATTAGGTATTGGTGAACCACTAATTTATGGTGTAACATTACCTTTAGGACGTCCATTCATCACAGCTTGTATTGGTGGTGGTATTGGTGGTGCGGTTATCGGTGCATTGGGTGGCGTTGGAGCCATCGCAATCGGGCCTTCTGGCTTAGCACTTATTCCACTAATTAACTCTGGCCATATGCTGTACTACATCTTTGGTATTTTGGCTGGTTATATCGGTGGATTCCTAGTAACTTACTTCTTCGGTGTTCCGAAAGATGCAATGAAAGAAACAGCACTTGAGGAAGTAGAAGATTAAAGGAGTTTTTAAATGACTACGGGCATCGTAAATCAAATTCAGTTTAAATTAGCTACTTTGTCTGAAGCTGAACAACTGGTTGCCAAATATGTGATTACGAACAAAGAAAAAGTCATCCATATGTCAACCCAACAGCTAGCAAAAAATGCTGGGGTTAGTAATGCAACCATTGTTCGATTTTGTAAATCTGTTGGAGTAAAAGGTTTTCCTGACTTAAAAATCATGTTATCTGCTGATTCCACTCCTGTGAATACGATTCAACAGGAGATCAAACCGACAGACTCTCTAGATACAATTAAACAGCAATTAACATTGCGCATGACGAATGTGTTAGCAGAAACAGAAACATTAGTTGAAAATGAACAGATTGAATCCGCTACAAGGCTACTGAAGAATGCTCAAGAAATTGTCGTCTATGGTCTTGGTGCCTCTCAAGTCGTCGCAATGGATTTCACTCAAAAATTTATTCGTTTAGGAAAATCGGTCGTTGAGACGCAGGATAATCATCTAATTATCTCCGCACTCGTTGCCAAACCGAAAGATAAGGTAGTCGTTCTTATTTCTAACTCAGGGGAGAAAAAAGAAAGTAATACAATCGCTAGTCTTTGCAATGAACTTTCGATACCCATTATAACAATTGTTTCGAACCCTCAGAGCACGTTAGCGAAGAAATCGACGATTTCCCTTATTCATAGTCAAGTCGAGTCTGTGGACACGCTACGTAGTGCAGCAACGGCTTCTGTCATTGCTCAGCACTATGTGGTTGATTTAATGTACTATCATTATTTGACGGATCAATATGATGCGAATATTGAAAAATTAAATGCAACTTATCAAGCAGTGCGTAAGCACCTTACGTAACACATAGAAAAAGCTATTCATCCCGGTAGAAAATCGGTTTGGATAGCTTTTTTATCTATTATTTTTAAACAATAAAAATAGACTATTCTATTTTCTTATATGGTATGTAAAGATTCTGAGGTCAAATGAAGGAATAGCTCAGTCAGATGGAATAAAATCTATTTTGCTAAGCTCTTAAAACATTGGAATCACAAGTTTGCTTATTTGTATTAGCCATAGAAAAACTGTCCCCCAACTGTTTAGTCTAACAATTGGGGGACAGTTCTGCGTGCGATTTGTTTTTTTCTTATATGTGGTTCATGAACCCTTATGCTTCTTATTCATAAGTTACTTTGTAATCCTGCGGTGAAATCCACTTCATCTTACGTTCGAATAGTTTGATGAATACTAAATTCAACACAATCGGCAAGATGATGAATAAGACAAGTGAAAGAATGATGCTATTTGGGCTCCAATGTTCAATAGACAAGTATTTAAGGGGGCCAACAAAACCAGCCAAACCAAATCCAGCAGAGTAGGGGTCACCTGTAATTTTGAATACGCCAGCTAAAGCGCCTAAGATAGCTGCTGTTAAAATCGTTGGTGCAGCAATTTTAGGTTTCATAAAGAAATTACGCATTTGAATTTTAGCAGAAGCTACATGTGCTAGTGATGTGCCTAAGTTATTCGCACGGTAAGAGGCGATAGCCATTCCAACCCCAGAAGCACAAACGCCTAGATTAGCTGCTCCTGCACTGATACCTGACAGCATGATAACTGTTGCAACACCGATTGTTGAAATAGGCGAAATGATAAGGATAGAAAAGATCATAGCAATTAACATGCCCATTACTATTGGTTGTAAATCAGTTAGTGTAGCAATTCCTAAGCCCACATAATCTGCTCCCGTTTTAACATATGGAAGTAATATCATACCGATAATACCTGGAATGAATAAAGATAACGCTGGCATAGCCAATAAAGTATAGTCTTTCAATTTATTTCCTAAGAATTGTACAAATAATACGGCCATACCTGCTGTTAAACCAATATTGATAACAACACCGATACCAGCCATTGTCATACCTGCTTCACCAAATGAGACAACGCCACTACCAACCATTGTTGCTAAGCCAACGCTACACATCTGAATAGGTGTTAGTTTAAATTGGATACCAACCATAACACCAATAACAACAGGGAGTAAGCTCATTGCCAATACCGATACATTCAAAATAGTTTGCAGTGGTGCTTGTATACTCGTGAAATGTTGAATCATCAGTTTTAAGATTTCTCCAACGAGTGCATTCGGTATTAAACATACGACGATGCCTAAGCTCATTCCAGTTAATAACTTGTTAAAAAAATCTTTCATATTCTCTCATTTCCTTTCTGTCTCTAGCGTTCTGTGTGATTTGATAGGCTAAGTTTATAATTTTCTGATATTTCAGTCAATATTGATTTATCTGAAAATTCAAGCCACTTATGTTGAAGTAGATGATTGATTACATAAAAAAGAGAAAACAGCAATTTTTAAAGAAAGACTATTTTTGACTGTTGTAAAATGAAAGCGTTTTTAATTGTTCAAGAACTAAACAGAGTGGTACTATTTTTACTATGAGGGGGGAAATATCTATGATGGAGTTAATCACAAAAACGACAGAAAAAGAGACAGCGGATGTACAGATGATTGAAGGAACGGTTAACATCAATGGCGTGAAATTAAATGTGTATAGTTTTCTAATTGATCACACATTAATTGATAGCGGCTCACAAACTTTATTGGAGGATTTTCAGCCTTGGTTTAAAAAACAGCGGATAGACCAGGTGTTTATTACGCATAATCATGAGGACCATACAGGTGGCGTCACTTGGCTCCAACAAGAAAAAGGCATTCCCGTTTTTATACACCCAGATTCTGTTGAAAAATGTAAGTCGTTAGAAGAGACACCTGTTTATAGGCAACTCACATGGGGAAGTCGTGGAGCCTTTATAGCACAACCTTTTAGTGTGAAAATGACAAGCGAAAATTACACATGGGATATTATTGAAACTCTTGGGCACACACAAGACCACCTTTCTTTCTATTGTCGAGAGAAAAAAATTCTCTTTACTGGGGACTTGTTTGTCTTACCACACACAAAAGCTATTTTGAATTCAGAAAACATGCAGGATACACTAGCTTCTTTAAGAAAAGTACTTACTTTTGATTTTGAAGCTATTTATTGCTGTCACGCAGGGTATTTAAAAAACGGACGAGCGATGATTATAGAAAAAATTAATTACTTAGAAAAAATCTTAGCCAAAAGTAAGGATTTAAAGGAACAAGGTTTAACAATAGAAGAAATAACTGCACAAATTTTCCCGAAAAAATACGCTATTGAACAATTTTCAAAAGGAGAGTGGGGTTCAAAGTATATTGTGAATTCCTTGTTAAATGATCAAGTATCGGGATAATTTGTTTAATTTAGGGTACTTGAAAGTAGAGGTGATTATTTTGCTAAAGGAACAAATTTTTGAAGATTTAAAAACAGCGATGCGTGCAAAAGATTCTTTATCTAAAGGGGTTCTCTCTATATTAAAATCAAATATGGATTTACTTGATATTGAACTAAAAAGACCATCGACTGAAGATGAAAAATTAGCAGTAGTGAAAAGAGAATTAAAACAAACGGAACAGGCATTGGCTGGTGCGAAAGACGCAAAGCGTGAGGACTTAATTGAGAAGGAACAACAAAAAATTGACTTGATTAAGCACTATTTACCTCGTCAGCTTAATTATGAAGAAATTATCGAAACTTTATCAAGTAAGATTACAACAGAAATGAATATAGGCGAAGCAATGAAAATTGCTCGACCGATTCTTGCTAGCAGTGCAGATGGCGCATTAATTTCCAAAGCGGTGAAAGAACTTATTCAAGGAGGCAATTAGTATGGATAGCTTGGATTATCGATTTGATGGCATTCCCAATTTTCGCGATATGGGTGGATTAGAAACGAGGAATGGTCGTAAAGTAAAACAAGGTCTATTGTTTCGTAGTGGTGAGATGAGTAAAAGTAGTGAAAAAGATCGCCATATTTTAGTAAATGACTTAGGTTTAAAGACGATTCTCGATTATCGTGATGATGCGGAAGTAGCAAGTCACCCGACACCTGAAATGGTTGGTGTAAAGAATGTGCATATTCCAGCAAGTCGTGCGGTACTAAGCATTGCATCTATTGAAGAAATGAGTAAATCAAATTTAATAGAGCTGTTTGACCTTGAAAAACTAAAAGAGTTTTATGAGGATTTACCAATTGATAATCCAGCCTATAAAGAACTGGTAAAATTGATTCAACAAGCAGAGGGCCCTATCCTCCAGCATTGTTCGGCAGGTAAAGATCGGACTGGAGTGGGTGCTTTTATTACGTACTTAATCTTAGATGTCCCTGTAAAAACAATTGTTATGGATTTCTTAATGACGAATAAGTATATGCGTAAAAACCCGCCCTATTGGCTTGAAGCTGTACAAGAGAACATCAAAGATCCAGAAGTAATTGAAGTGATTGTCGGTGTTAATCCTAAATATATTTTTTATACGTACGATAAGATTTTAAATAATTTTGACACAATTGAAGAGTATTTATTAGAAACTTATGGTATTGATGAAGAAGAACGAAAGAGAATTCAAGATTTGTACTTAGATTAGGAGGAGATTACTGTGCAATGGCGCACACGAGTTACAGAACTTTTAGGAATTGAAAAACCCATTATCCAAGGTGGCTTAGCGCACCTTGGTTATGCTAGTTTAGCTGCAGCTGTTTCTAATGCAGGTGGACTTGGTCAAGTGACGGCTTTAAGTCTTGATACGGCTGAAGATTTACGAAGTGAAATTCATAAAACCCGTGCACTAACAGACAATCCTTTTGCAGTCAATTTTGCGATTGGACGCTATAAGGAAAAGTATGAACCATTTGTTCAAGTAGCCATCGAAGAAGGAATTAATATTATTTCAATTACTGGTGGCAATCCTGCGCCTGTTTTAGAGATGGTGAAAGGGCGTGGAATTAAAACGCTTGTTTTAGTCGCGTCTGTGGCTTTAGCACAAAAAGCAGAAGCTAAAGGAGCCGATATTGTTGTTGTCGTAGGCCAAGAAGGGGGTGGACATTTGGGATTAGATGATATTGGCACACAGGTTCTTGTGCCAAGAGTAGTCGATTCAGTAAAAATTCCAGTTGTTGCTTCTGGAGGTATTGCTGATGGACGTGGTATTCTTTCAGCATTGGCATTAGGAGCAGATGCGGTTGAAATCGGCACACGCTTTATTGCAACTGAGGAGTGTGTAGATGCTTCAGACTACTATAAACAATCTTTAATAAATCATACGGAAATGGATACAGTTGTTATTAAACGTTCCTTGCGTGGACCGGCTCGTGTTATCAACAATGATTTTGCTCAAGAAATTCTTGCGATTGAAAAACAAACACCTACATATGAGGCCTTACGCGATTATATTAGTGGGGAAACGAATAAACGATATATATATGATGGTACCGAGCAGGGGTTTGGATATGCTGGGCAAAGTATGGGATTAATTCATGAAGTATTGCCCGTACAAACATTGATGGATCAATTCGAAAAAGACATTAATAACGCTAGAAAACGCGTTTCATCCTTAATTAAATGAATATTCTAAAAATGCTTGCAATTCCAAGTGGAATAGTATAATATTGAACTTAACAAAAGAATCGTACCTCTTATCGAGAGAAGGCGAGGGACTGGCCCTTTGACCCTTCAGCAACAGACATTGCAAAATGAACTGTGCTAAATCCTGTAGCGCGAGCTAAAAGATAAGAAGAGCCTAATTTGAATTATTCAAAACCTCTTCTTATTCAGGAGAGGTTTTTTTGTTGTCATATATGTACAATCGCGTAAGAAGGCATCATTTGCCAATGGAAGCCACTCATTCGTGAAGCAGACTCATTTGTCCTAAAAGCAAGCTACTCATCTGTAGAAGGCATCATTTGCCGATGGAAGTCACTCATTCGTGAGAAATGAAATAAGAAAAAGGCACAAACACTAAGTTTATGCCTTTTTCTATACACTAAAAAAATCCTGTATTTTCTTGATTTGCATGCCAGTATCATCAAAATTTTCAGGAGCTAACCAATTTAAATAAGCCGTTTTATAGTGTGGCCAATCTTCGGCCAACATAGCAAACCAACTTGTATCACGCATACGATTTTTATAAATAACCACGTGTTTGAAAGTGCCTTCAAATGTAAATCCTAAACGCTTAGCAGCTTGAACAGATGGGGCATTAAGTGCATCACATTTCCATTCATATCGGCGATACTGAAGTTTTTCAAACACATAACGCGCTAATAGAAAATGAGCTTCTGTCGAAATTGTTGTTCTTTTTAGTGCATCTGAAAAATGGACATCGCCGACTTCAATGACACCATTTGCTGGATTTATTCGCATTAAACTTAATACACCCAAAGGTGAATTTGTTTCTTTATTTAATACAACATAGTATACACACGCTGGATTTTTCATTTTCTTCAAATAAGTTTCCTCGAAATCATTGAAATCCTTTGGGAATTCATCTTTTAACTAGGTCCAGTTACTCGGTGAAGATGCTGTAAAATGGCTGTAAAGTTCCTGTAAATGGGACTTCGATAAATTAGTAATGATGGCATACCGTCCGACTAAATACACTTCATCAGGATAGGGTCTATTTTTCCAATTTGGCAGCTCTTCACCAATGGGTTGCCCGTATATATTTGTATTTTGAATCATTTGAAGACTTCCTTTTGATAGTAGATTAACCTAAATAGGGTAATGATGGAAGTGAATTGAAAGAATTGTTCGAAAAATAACCAATGACAGACTATACTAGGTTTACTAACTTAGAATGGATGATGAAGCGATGAACAAATAATTCTATTTTACTAAAAATAGGATTCGTCTCGCTTTTTATAGAGGGTTATCAAACGTATTGTCAGGCTTGTGAAAACTATGGATTGGAGTCCATGAATTATTACTTATACATCAAACAATTAACTGAGGAGCAACTACATGCCTACAATGAACTTAAGAAAGAGGAAACTCATTACCAAGTTGGCTAGCCAGTGTTAGACCACCGTTATTGCATCCAATAATCGGTGGTCTTTTATTGCGAATTTTTAATAAATTCACAATAAACTATTTACTTTTTCAGGTGACTGTGGAATACTTAGTGTAATCGAATATATCTAATTGGGAGTGCTAGTTTACTAGATAATAGGGAAATCGGTGAGAAACCGATGCAGCCCCGCTACTGTAATATGGGATGAAATGACACAAAAACACTGTATATCTACATATGGGAAGTTGTCAGAGTAAGATGATCATAGAGCCAGGAGACCTGCTTCCAATTTTCGTTTCAATCTTCGAGGGGAGGATTTAGAAGCAATGGCTTTTTTACGTATACATATTCCCTCATGCCCTTTTTGGCATGAGGTTTTCTTTTGTCATACCTAAAAGTCCTTCTAATTCTCAAAAATACAATTAGGAGGGCTTTTTTATGTTTCAAAAAAAATGGGCATTACCTGTTGCATTAGCGACAGTCATTGGAGTTTCAACAGTTTCATCGGTTGGTTTAGAAGGACAAGCAAAAGTACCAGCAACAAAAACGGTGAATTATAAGACAGCTTTATCAAATTCGACTGCTTATTATTATTCTAAGAATTTACAAGCTACATATGCTACACCTGACTTAGTAACTAATCTGGCACGTTCATCTTATGGAGTAAACAAATCTTTTTACACGAATTACTACAAAGATGTAGCGAAAAAGCTTGTTAATCAGAAAGGTATTTTAACAGAAAGTGCGGGTTCTATTGCGAAAACTATTATTGCTATTAATGCAATTGGCAAGAACCCAACCAATGTCGGCGGATACAATTTACTCGATATTTTAGCGGATAAATTAGTCGCTAATAGCCAAACAGAGAGCGGTATCGGCATTTCTAATGCAATCTATACACTCATTGCACTAGAAGGTGATAATGCACAATTTTCTACCAAAGAAAACTACATGGCTGTATCAAGCAAATCATTGGCAGACTATTTAATAAGCACCCAATTTGAAAATGGTGGATTTTCATGGGATGCAAATGTTCCAGATGGTGTGAGTGTGGATATGACTGCTATGGTACTTACAGCACTAGCTAACTTGGATGAATACCCAACTGTGAAGGCAGCAATTCGTAAAGGTCTGGACTATATGGCTTCCAACTTATCAGCAACAGCTGGTTACGAACCTTGGGGAGCGAATAGTGCGGATACCCAAGCACAGGTCATTTTAGCTTTAACTGAAAATGGCATGAATCCAAAAACAGCACGTGCATTTATAAAAAATGGGGAGTGGGCAATTTCTAATCTCTTATTAAATTATGATGCGACAAATCACTCTTTTAAGATGATGCCAACGGATAAAGTAGCGAATGCATACACAACAAGTAGTGGCATATTGGCGCTAGTTGCGTATGATCGTTATGCGACAGATCATACGACTTACTATGATGTAGCGGATGTAAAAGCATCTTCATTAGCATATGATACGACGCCACCTAAAACAATTAAGTTGAGTGCAGTTACGAATGCAGCGAAAAAACTAACAGGCACAGCGGAAGCCTATGCAAAAGTGGTCATTTCACAAGATTCTAAAAAATTATCTACTACACAAACTGATGTAACAGGCAAATTCTCATATACAATACCTACTGCCTTAAAAGCGGCCTCAACAGTAAAAGTGACGGTCACTGATTTGGCTGGGAATCAAAGCAAAGTCTTTACATACAAAGTAAAGGACGTGTTAACACCCGCTAAACCAAAAGTGTCAAAAGTAGTAGCAGGAGCAAAAATAGTTTATGGTACAGCGACAAAAGGGGCAACTGTTACTGTCAAAGCAACCGGTAAATCTTATAAAACTACAGCGAATCCAAAAACAGGTAAGTATTCTGTGAAAGTTACCGCTGTGAAAAAAGGGGCGAAAATTACTGTTTTTTCGAAAAAAGATGGGTATACAAGCAAATTAACAACGGTTACTGTTAAAGCAAAATAAGGACTTAGTCCGTTTCAATTATGGGTTGTCCACTATAGTTTTTCTCGACTTATATCGTAGAATCTACTATAAATGGACAGCCCTATTACGTTATCAAAAGGAGAGGATTGTATGCGGAAATCATTGTTCATTCTATGCACATTGATTGCGACACTGACACTGACATTTGCGGGATGTAAAGTTCAAACTGTGCAGCAGTATGAAGCGGAAAAAGATGCGAATAACAAAGTGGTGGTTGTCGCAGATGAAGAGAAAAAAACAGCAGAGAAACGTACCGCTGACGATAAAAAGGACGCAGCAACAAAAGAAAGTGAAAATGAAAAAAATGCTACTACGGAAGCAGCCAAAAAAATGGCAGATGCAGTAAGTGAGGATAACACGCCAATAGTTGGGGCGCAAAAAGCTGGTGTAACAAAAGAAGAATTACTTGTTGAACGAGCGAAAAGCAAAGTAGAAACTACAAATGAAGTGCCGTCTTTTGTTCCAGCTAATGAGACGAAAGAAACAAAAAAATCACAGCTTGAAACGGCAACAACTAAAGAAAAGACGACAAAAAAAGTAGTTGTAACAAAAGAAGCGAAAGAAGCAACACCCGCAAAAGAAAAGAAGCAGGCTTCAACAACCCCAAAATCAACGCCTGTTAATCAGCCTGTCAAAACACCAACAAAACCAGCTGAAAACCCGGTAGTAGCGGAGAAAAAGAAAGAATATGTGACCGTTTCGATTGGTATGAAGCTTTTAACAGATCCTAAAAACTACGCTAAATTACCTGAGGCGCTTCAGAAGGAGCAATATGTCCCTCAAAATGGCCAAGTGGTTAGTGGTAAATTAGAAATTAAAGAAGGCGCAAGTGCATGGGATGCCATTCTTTCACTATGTAATAATCAAAATATTCATTTAGATTATGAATACAAAGCCATGTTTGATGGCATGTATATTAAAGGCATCAATCATGTGTACGAAAAAGATGTAGGTGCAGCGAGTGGATGGATGTATGCTGTGAACGGGAAATTAGCTCCTGTGGGCGTTAGCCAATATCAATTAGAGGCGAATGATGTCGTGGCTGTGGAATATTCAATTACCGGCGGAAGCGATTTAAGGTGGTAAACAAATGAAAACCCTCCATGATTTTCACCCCATTGTATTACTATTTTATTTTATAGCTGTGATTGGATTAACAATGTTTTATATGCATCCCATTCTCCTCTGTATTAGTTTTATTGGTGCTATTAGTTTAAGTTTACTCGTACAGCGCCAAGAATTTTTCACAATGGTGAAATGGTTTGTTCCTTTTATGATTATTGCGGCACTTATCAATCCATTAATTACCCACGATGGTGAGCTGATTATACTTTATGTGAATGGACAACCAATCACCATTGAAGCGATTGTGTATGGATTTGCGATGTCTATGATGCTTCTAAGTGTCATGTTTTGGTTTGGTTGTTTAAATAAATTGATGACCTCTGATAAATTTCTTTATTTATTCAATAAAATTTCGCCAGCCTTTGCATTATTACTTACTATCACCATGCGTCTGATTCCGCTATTTTTCCATCAAATTAAGCGAATTACGCAGGCACAAAAAATGATAGGGATGGATATTACATCTGGTTCTATTAAGCAACGCATTCAAGCAGCAGTACGAATTATGTCAATTCTTATTTCGTGGGCATTGGAAAATGCGATTGAAACTGCGGATTCTATGAAGGCACGTGGCTATGGTTTGAAAAATCGCTCAACGTTTTCCATCTTCTCCTTTGATCGAAATGATGCTGGTGTACTTGGTATCATTGTTGTACTTTTTGTAGCACAAATCTGGAGCAGTTCAATTGGATGGAATGATTTTACCTATTATCCAACCTTCAGCACCATTACCTTCGATTTTTCAAGTTATTTTGTCTTTACTAGTTATGTGTTACTTATTGCATTACCTATTTTTATTGAAATACAGGAGGTATTAAAATGGCGTTCATTGAAATCAATCAACTAAGCTTTTCTTATCCTTTGATGACGAATAATGCATTGCAATCGATTAATCTACAAATAGAACAAGGCGAATTTGTCGTATTATGTGGCACGTCAGGTTGTGGAAAAAGCACCTTGCTTAAACAATTAAAAAGAGAATTAACACCTCATGGCCACTCGACTGGGGAAATCCTATTTAAAGGGAAGTTATTAGCTGATTTAACGCAAAGAGAGGCGGCTGCTTCCATTGGCTATGTACTTCAAAATCCAGATAACCAAATTGTGACGGATAAAGTTTGGCATGAATTGAGTTTTGGCTTAGAGAACCTAGGTGTAGATACATTAACGACTCGACGTCGTGTAGCTGAAATGGCTAGCTTTTTTGGTATTCAAAATTGGTTCCGAAAAGACACAAAAGAGTTGTCTGGTGGGCAAAAACAATTACTGAATCTAGCAAGTATTATGGTAATGCAGCCCAAATTACTCATTTTAGATGAACCGACATCTCAACTCGATCCGATTGCAGCAAGTGAGTTTATTGCTACATTGCAAAAACTGAATCGAGAACTTGGTTTAACGATTATTTTAGTCGAACATCGATTAGAAGAAGTATATGCAGTGGCTGATCGGGTTGTCATTATGGAAAATGGACAAATTATCGCAAATGATACACCTCGCCAAGCAGCGAATACTTTACGAAAGTATGATGTGCATCATGCTATGCTCCTTGGTTTACCAACGCCATTACGTGTGCATCATGCATTAATAAGTCAGCAACCGACACCTCTTACCATTCGAGAAGGTGCGTCCTGGCTCAGTCATTCATTTAAAGCTGAATCACATCCATTACCTCCACTCGAAAGGGCAAAACAGAATAAACTTTTGGAAGTAAATGATGTCTGGTTCCGCTATGCTAAAGACAGCGAAGATATCGTTCGCGGATTGAATTTCAACTTATATGAAGGCCAATTTCTTAGTGTTTTAGGAGGGAATGGAACTGGAAAATCAACAGCATTGGGATTAATTGCTGGTCTACTTACACCTCATCGTGGGAAAATCATGCTTGCAAATAAAAACCTGAAAAAATATAAAAATAATGAACTTTATACGAGTTGGATAGCTATGCTCCCACAAGACCCAACGACTTTATTAGTCGAAAAAGAAGTGGCAAGTGAATTTTCTGCGATAACAGATGACGAAGATGCGATTCAACGAGTGATTGATATGTTACAACTCCATCCGTTATTGAAACAGCATCCCTATGATTTAAGTGGTGGTGAGCAGCAAAAAGTGGCTTTAGGCAAAGTGTTATTGAAAAATCCAAAATTACTTATTTTAGATGAGCCAACGAAAGGACTTGATGGGGAATCTAAGCGTATTTTAGCGAAGATATTAGCTGCTTTGCAAAAACAAGGTACAACGATTTTAATGGTCACACATGATATTGAGTTTTCAGCAGAACATGCTGAACTTTGTGCGATGTTTTTCGATGGGCAAATTGTTGCGATTGATTCACCAGCACGTTTTTATAGTGGGAATCATTTTTATACGACTGCTGCTAATCGCATGTGTCGTCATTTATTTTCAGATGTCATTACAACGGAGCAACTCGTTGCACGCTGTCAGAAGCAAATGGCAGGTGTCATGTTATGACAAAAAAACAAGCGATCTCCGCGATTTTACTAGTAGTCGTTATTCCACTTATTTTATTGATTGGCGCGACGTTATTAGAGGATGGAAAATACAATATCATTTCGATGCTTGTCGCTATTATTGCATGCATTCCATTCTTTTTATCTTTCGAAAAACGGAAACCTGATGCACGAGAAATACTCGTTATTGCTGTGATGTCTGCCATTAGCGTAGCTGGACGCGCGGTATTCGCTTGGATACCAGGCTTTAAACCAGTTACCGCATTAACCGCGATTACAGGTTTTAAATTAGGACCAGAAGCCGGCTTTTTAACAGGTGCCGTTTCTGCAATTTCATCGAATATTTTATTCGGACAAGGCCCATGGACACCATTTCAAATGTTTACATGGGGCATGCTTGGCTATATTGCAGGCTGGCTTGGAAAAACGAAATGGATGGAGAGGAAACTAGGGTTAATTCTTTATGGCATCGTTGCAGGAGTCCTCTTCTCCTTCATTATGGATATTTGGACGGTCATTTCCTATGATGGGCATTTTAATTGGAGACGTTACATGGCTGCTGCAGGAACTGCTCTTCCATTTACAGCAACCTACGTCCTTTCAAACGTGGTATTCCTCCTGCTCCTAACCAAACCGATTGGGGAGAAATTAGAACGAATGAAAGTAAAATATGGAATTATGCAACCTAATTCCAAATAATCTGCCAAAAGCAGGGGCATTTTTTGTATGCTTTTTGTATAATCGATTCTGCCATAACTACTTTAGGGAGTTGAATTATCATGGAATCAAAATGGATGACTGTACTGACAATCCTCACATTCTTTATATTGCTGTTCTTTTTTCTCAATAAAATTTCCGATACTTTCTTTTTAATTCTTTTCTCCTTATTCGCAATTTGTACGCTAATGGTCGGAATGAGCGCTTTAAAAAAAGCCCGTAAATAACTTAACTGATGGCAAAAGACGATATGGTGAAAATCATTGCTTAATGAGTTAATAAAGGGTGTACTCATTTATGTAGCCTTTTATATGGATTTTGAATACGTTCTAGAGGCACTATTTATTCTGAAAAATAGATAATTTCCAACGATAAGAATTATCGTTCCATACTTGTGCATCGTCTCAACATTTCATATAATAAGAGGACGAAAAATATTGGGAAAAAGAGGGAAACATGATGAAAAAATGGCTGGCTATAGCTGCTTTAAGTATTACTTTTTGTTATGTGAATACCATTCAGGCAAATGCACAAGAAGAGGTCTTGATTTCCTATGAGAATGAACAAGATGGGCAGTTAATCGAAGAAAATCTAGCATCCGGTTCCTATGAAGTCCTGCCGGCTGTAAATACGATTAAAGCCGTTATTTCTTCTGAAGAAAAGGCAACATTACATGCGTTACCGATACATATGAACATTGATACAGATGAACGGGTCACAACCTTAGATAATAAAAATCCCACATTAACAGGTTGGAATTTGCAAACGCTCGATATTCCAAAAGCATGGACTCAAAATTATACGGGAAAAGGAGTGAAAATTGCGATTATTGATACAGGAGTTAACGCAATCTCCGCGCTACCAAATATCAAAAAGCGTGTGTCCTTTGTCGAAGATGCCCCCTATACAGCTATCAATGAAGCAGATAATAGGGACCGAGGCTATAGCAATCAGGGGCATGGGACCTCTGTCGCTTCTATCATCGCCAGTAACCAATCTGGTCATTCCGCTGTACAAGGGATTGCTCCCAATGCCGAATTATACGCATTAAAATATGCAGATGGAACGAAAAGTGGGGTTGCTTCCTCGATTGTGAAAGCAATTAATTGGTCGATTGAGAATCAAATGGATATTATCAATATTTCCTCTGGTCTTACAACTGATGTCAAAGCACTACATCAAGCTGTAAAAGCAGCACATGCTAAAGGGATATTCATTGTCGCATCTGCTGGAAATGATGGACAATTTAAAAAAACACGTTTTCCAGCCCGCTATGCAGAGGTGATTAGTGTAGGATCGGTAAATAAGTATGGGGATTTAAGTAGCTTTTCTAACAATTTGAATGGGATTAATTTTGCCGCTCCTGGCGAAGGCGTTCAAACGCTCAGTCAGTCAGGGAAAATTCGAACCGTAAATGGAACTTCTTTTTCAGCCCCACATGTGACAGGCTTGCTCGCACTGTATAAAGAGCGATTTCCTTATAGTAAAGCAGGAAGTATTTTAAAATCTTTGAAAAGCAGTACATCAACC
This sequence comes from Candidatus Kurthia equi, assembly GCA_018065935.1. GTDB lineage: Bacteria > Bacillota > Bacilli > Bacillales_A > Planococcaceae > Kurthia > Kurthia equi. The sequence continues at coordinate 5,419 of JAGHSJ010000427.1, read as the reverse complement.
GACCTTGTGCCACACTTTAAGGCGCCTGAATTTCATACAATAACTGATTCCGTAACGGTTGAAAGTAAAAAGGTGACCGATCACCAAGTGAATTTAAAACTAAACTATTCTTCTTTAACGAATAAAAAGCAAGCGGTTATTTTGTTAAATAATCAAATCATTGGCTACTCGAAAGCAACTAGCTATCATTTGAAGAAGTTAGCGGCTGACAAGAAACAAAAAATTGAAGTGAGGCTTATTGACGAAACAGGTAACTGGTCCGAGCCTTCAGCCGTCACTGTCAAAACAGCTAAAGATGTCACTGCGCCTAATGCACCGAGTGATTTTCAAGCAAAATTAAGCAATGACGGACACGTCCTTTTAAAGTGGGCTCAAAAAAAGCCCGGAGATTTCGCTAAAACAATCATTTATGAAAATAATGTGAAAATTGGTACAACAACTTCCACAATGTATCAATCAAAGCATACATTAAAAATCAATAAACACTATAATTATAAATTGGTTACAGTTGATACAACAGGCAATCGTTCAAACGCAAAGAATTTGACGATTACACGGTATAAATAACCAAAAATAAAAGCCACTAATCTATAGTTTGAAGATTAGTGGCTTTTGTTATGCTTCTTTTAAAAAGGTTTCCGTATGCGTCCGATTGACTTCATATAAGAAGGTGTCGGTTAATACATAAACATATGGATGGCTAGCTGACAGGGCGACAGTTCTTGCTTGGCCTTGAAACTGTCCATAATGTACTTCGTTATCTTCATCTTCGAATCTTACCCATGTCCAAATTCCTGTTGAAAGCGGTACATCATAGATAGTTTCTGGATAGTCTCCCGAAAGCGGAGGGACTGTTTCGATTGTAGCTGTTACGAACATCCTCCGTCCTCCTTTATATTGCTATTATAAAATGTAACAACAGTTTTTTCCGGAATTTCAAGGGTTTGAAAGTTTATCTGATGGAGCTCAATAGATAACTGGTCCTCACTTTTATCCGTTTCTTCGCCCAACCAGCATGTATACAGTTGAAAATAATCACCGAGCTGCATATAGCTTTCTACATGTTGGAGCAGTTTTCTTAATTTACTGATTGACTCATAGCGCAGACTGTCATTGGGTAAAATAATAATCCCCCAATGAGACGATACCTCATACACATACTTGGTCGTAAAGTGGTGCTTTGTCATATTCTTTTTATCGTATTTATCGGAAAAACAGTCACCAATCCAAAAGGTGTCATCGTATAAATCTGCTCTTTCTTCCTCGGTAGGGAGAGGGATATTCGTCCCGATATAACTTGCTAAACTCAAAGGAGACACCTTCTTTTCACGTTTTTATCAAGTATATGGGATTAAGATTGGCGTTTTGCTATTTTGAGGTTAAATTGTTCATTCTCCCTATATTCTTGGTAAAATGGTAAGATAGAACAAAGAAAAGGAGGTTTCTCAGATGAAAGAAAAAAGTTTTCAGGATGCGGTAGGTTTTAGTGTAAAGGACACCATTGCATTATTTTGGCTGCATGAAACCTCGCATAAACCCTATTATTCAGCAGAAATTTTCACTAAATTTACAGAAAGCTTTCCGGGGCGTAAAGTGGGCTATGAATATGTAGCACGCGTAGCGAAGCAGTTAGAGGGTGAAGGACTTTTAGCGTCTAAAACAGAGGGAAGAAAGCTATATTATCAGGCAACTGACTTAGGTTTACAGCGTTTAGCTCGCTATCAAGAAACCTATTTCCAACGTTTCCATGAAATCGTTCTTATTTTAGATCGCTTTTATTATGAATTAACACGGAATGGAGAAAAACCGCCAAAACCAACACATTCTTTACCAGAAGAGTTCCGTGGGTATTTTTCAAAACTTATTTCCGTCAAAGATATTGTTCGTTATATCGCTTTTAAATTAGCTCAAACACGTTCTAGTTTTTCGATGTCAGATGTCGGCCAACAAATAGAAGATTTATTTGGTTGGACGCCTTCGAATAGTTACTTATACACCGTCGCTTGGGAGCTTGAGGATAAAGGGTATCTTGTCGGCTCTTGGCCTGATGAAAAACGCACAAAACGAACTTTACGCGGGACAGATGCCTCGAATGAGTTCTTCCATCAAATTGCTACTGATTTAACAGACCAAATTCGAACAAATCGTCACTTCTTGTATTATATGCTGCAATTTTTTCAAAAAATCGAACAGCAAGAGAGCTAACTAGAGAAGTTTAGTTAGCTCCGTACGTATTGCTTGTTCAAATAGCTGAACAAAAGAGCAACATCATTTTAACTATATTCCCTTGTTAAAAGCAATTTGTAATTACGATTTGGGGTTAAAACCGAGTATTCACCATAATGTGTATTTCATCAACATCCATCGGCAAACTATTTTTCACGTTTATGATGATAGAGGATGCGATTTGTTAGCTACTTTTCCTGAAACAATAAAAGACATGTATCACAAATACAATGACTGGATTTTAGAATAGGACAGATCTGCGATTGATCAGGTATTTAAGTGATTTTAAGTAGGGGAACCGACTTTAAAAAGCGTTTCCCTTTTTATTGTGAAAAAGGAAGGTGTCTTGGCAAAAAAAGCATAAAGTAGTAGCTGACATTTGATAAAAATTTAAATAGATATGTTGTCATGCATCAAAATCCGCAATGATTATCACTTTATACTTAGGGCAATGGGTAGCTTTCATTGCATGGTCTTGTTAGAATAAGAGTAATATACTATTTTGCCTCTGTAGCTCCAGAAAGGAAAGAGCGCCGAAAAATAATTGTAGAATCGGGTCGCAAGGTAACGGTTTCAGAAGCACCGAAAAGCAAAATTGCTGAGGCTGGAGAAATTCCTAGCCGGTGAAAATCCGTAGGGAAGCGTGTTCCCCGTAACCTAGGCTTAGGAAACGAGAGCGGGTTCGAATCCCGTCAGAGGCTTATAGTGCTTTGAGAGATGAAAAAAATTTCAAATAGATTGAATGTTCTAAAAAGTAATTGTATAATAAAGGCAACACGTTGAGAAGGACGAGTAAATTTGTCACTGTTTTTTTAGAGAGCTAACGTTGCTGGGAGTTAGTAAGACAAGCAGATCGAATGGACCTTTGAGTGATGCCTTGAACGAATTTAAGTAGAGACATCCGGCGGCAACCGTTACTTGCGAGTGGTGACACAGGTCACAACTGAGGTGGTACCGCGGATTTATTCGTCCTCCCTAGAGATTTTTTCTCTATGGGAGGCTTTTTTATTGTCAAGGAGAGCAGAGTTGAGAGGAGATAAACACATGACAGAACAGACGAGCAATTATTATCAATTGGAATTAGAGGCAGATATGTACACCCCCATTTCGGTGTATCACGCATTAGAGGGCAAGCAAAAAATCTTATTTGAATCTTCTGCGAAGCACGAAGAAAGTGGGCGTTACTCATTTATCGCCAGCCAGCCTGTAAAGGAATTTATTGCACATAATCAGCAAGTTACGATAAAAGAAAAGAATGAACAAACGACGACTGCTTCGAACAATCCATTTGAGGATTTTAAAAAATTGCTACCGCTAACTAGCACTTCCTTACCCTTTTCATTCTATGGTGGGGCTATTGGATTTATAGGCTATGAAACCGCATTTTATCATGAAAAAATTGGCCGTTTATTAGCTGACCCAATTGATATGCCGGATATGCATATGTTGTTTTTCGATACATTTATCGTTATTGATCATATGCTACAAAAATTAACGATTGCGAGCATTGATTTATTCCAACAAGGTCTGACAGAAGGCCAATTAAAAGAAAAAGTGGAAGAGGTTCGTCAGCAATTGGAGCGTCCACTAACACCGATTCCTGCGAAAGACGTATCTATTCAATTTTCACCAACCATTTTAAAAGAGGATTATTGTCAATTAGTCGAAGCGGGGAAACGTCAAATTGAGGCAGGTAATCTATTTCAAATTGTGTTATCACAACGCTTTACGGCAGATTATACGGAGGATCCCATGCAATTGTATCGTCAATTACGTAATGCCAATCCTTCACCGTATATGTACTATTTAGATTTCGATGGCTATACAGTCCTCGGAACATCCCCAGAAAGTCTTGTGAAGGTTTCTAATCGTTTAGTTACTACTAACCCTATTGCGGGAACAAGACCGCGTGGAGCAGATTCTACGGCTGATAAACAATATGAAACTGACTTACTAGCAGATGAAAAAGAATTAGCTGAACATCGTATGCTCGTCGATTTAGGGCGAAATGATATTGGTCGCTTATCGAAAATTGGGACGGTAGAAGTACCTAAATTCATGCAAATTGAAAGGTATAAATACGTGATGCATATTGTGTCAGAGGTGACGGGGCAATTACGAGACGAAATACATCCCCTCGATGTCGTATCGAGTTGTTTACCTGCGGGGACAGTTTCTGGTGCACCTAAAATTCGTGCGATGCAACTCATTAATGAATTTGAACAAGTGAAACGTGGTGTTTATGCAGGTGCTGTCGGCTATTTATCAACGACAGGGGATTTAGATTTAGCATTAGCTATTCGCACGATGGTTTTAAAAGACGGGCAGGCGCATGTGCAAGCAGGTGCAGGTATCGTTTATCATTCACAGCCAGAGAAGGAATACGAGGAAACAATTAATAAAGCAAAAGCTTTATTGGAGGTGATTTCATGATTTTACTAATTGATAATTATGATTCATTTACGTATAACTTGTATCAGCAAATTGCATCGCTCGGTGAAGACGTAAAAGTCGTACGTAATGATGCTTTAACGATTGAAGATATAGTTGCACTAAATCCACAGGGAATTGTCTTATCTCCAGGTCCAGGCACACCTGATGAAGCAGGCATTTGTTTAGAAGTCGTGAAGCAGCTACATGATAAATTTCCGATTTTAGGTATTTGTTTAGGCCATCAAACGATTGCACAGGCTTTTGGCGGGAAAATAATTCGTGCACAAGAAATTATGCATGGGCGCTTTTCAGAATTAATTCATTCAGGACAAGGTTTATTAGCTAATTGTAAAGAACATACACAAATTATGCGCTACCACTCATTAGTTGTTGAACAGGAAAGTTTTCCTTACCATGATCTTGCGATTCAGGCAGTAACAGCTGATGGAGAGATTATGGCCATCAAACACCGAACATACCCAGTGTATGGTTTACAATTCCATCCTGAATCGTTCGGAACCATTGAAGGGAAACAAATGATTGAAAATTTCCTTCAAACAATTACGACAACTGCGTCATGATAATCCGTTAGATTCTACGTAGAATCTAACTTTCTATCTAAACAGGAGAAAGACTAGGAATTGGCTTGTTGCGATTCCTAGTCTTTTTGTGTAAAAGAAAGCTATCTTCACCAACTTCAGCTAGTAGATAATCATAAATAGAAAGAGTGAATTTTATAATATTATTATGTAAACTAACG
>JAGHSJ010000216.1 GCA_018065935.1 Candidatus Kurthia equi | reverse complement strand
TTTCGACCTCCATGATTCGGATCAAGTGCAACCTGCCTACATACCTCAACTAAGAAGTCTTTATCTTTTTTCAATTTCAATGTGTAAGCTCGATTTTGGACCTGACAAATTCTTAATCCTAACTCCTTCGCTATATCCCTTGTCAGTGTTCTTGGATATAACTCCCGGAGCTTGTTATCTTGTTCCGTAGTCCATTTGGTTCTTTTCATTCGTTTTAAAATTCGTTTTAAGGCTATTTTAATGCACTTTAAATCGTTTTAAATATATTTGACATACATTTTATTAGCTTTGATACAAAAAAGGCTTAAAAACGCTATAAATTAGCTATTTCACTTTTTGCATTTATTCGCTCAGTATTTTCTTGCAAGAAATTAAGACAAATCTTCTTGTCGATATCATAGATTTCTAAAAAACCCATAACATCTGCAAATTGTTCTAAAGAAATTTGAGTTAATAAATCAATTACTCTGCTAGTACAAGTTTCAATATATTCAAACGTTTCACGATTATTAGCCCAATGATTATTGTAAATCCTTCGCTGAACGCTATCTATTTCATTCAGAAATAAATTTGCTTTGTTTTTAACCCCTTTATTAAATACATCTTTGTTGCAAGCAACATCATCAAGTGTGTTTATATAAGTTTGCCCTAGGATTGCTAGTTTAGTTAACTTAGGGTTTAATACTTCAATTTCTTGTCCTGGTTTTACAACCAATCTGAAAGTTTGAGCCATTTTAGTAAAATTTATTTAGTGTGTAAATTGTTATCATCATTCCAATCAGCATGAAGGAAAGAGATATTTTTGCTTGGTAGTGAATAAGATTTTCGCATTTCCTATACTCAATAATCAGTTTAGGAATTTCTAATCTACGGTTGTTCATTTTTCAGTTTATTTAGTTGAATTCTTAACTGTGCATTTTCTGCTTTTAAATCAAAAACCTGTTTTGTTCTACGATTTTTCAATTCAAAGAGAAATTTAATTTTGTACAATACTTCGATGCATAAATTGGAGTAACGTTCGTTTTTTTGATATTCCTCGTTATCATACAGTCTTTTGATTTTGTCAAGATCATCTGCACATTTGATCATCCAGTTGCTATTTGTATTTCTGAATTGACATTCAAACGCTGTTATGCAATCAAGTAAGTATTGTTTATTCGTTTCATCATCTAAGGATTCTACCTGATAATCATACGTTGTGAAGAAGTTAGTTAAAGCTTCTTGGATTTTTTCTTTAGAATGGAAGGTCGTCATCGTCGTCAGTTATTAGTGAATATCTTAAGCTTGCATCATCTTGAGGTGAAATATTAAATGCATCATTTGGAGTTGCTGTAATCTCCATTACTGATTGCCTTTCTACAACCTCACCCCTGTTAGACATTGTTGAATTCTGTGAGAATGCTGTTGTACCATCTTCAAACTTTTCATAATATCTTCTAGATTTCCAATCATAGTAGATTTTATAAGTTCCCATCTTAGCCACGCCTTCAGGTTTTGCTTTTAAAACATGTACGTTTGTTTGATTTTCTGCTACATACTCTTCGTCAATACTATTTTCAGTATTTGGAATTGGCCTTTCAACAAGGATTTGAAGCTTTGCTTTACGTTGGTTATTTTTACCTCCATAAAATTCATCTGCACCAGCTCTATATTTTCTACGATTTCCGCTTTTGTCAACATATTTTGCAGTTTCAGAAACATGATTAACAACAATATCAATTCGATTAGAGATTTCGCATTGATAATCGATGTAGGTTAAAATTTCTTTTACTGCTTCAGCTTTCGGTTCAAAACCATCAATGTCGTAAATCGGATCTATCACCACACAATCGTATTTAATTCCAAATTTCTTTTCTGCTTCTGCTACTTGCTTGTAAACATTTTTGATACTTTGGTAATCTTTCAATGTTTGATTTTGCTCGAAAACCCAAAGATGTTCATTGATGAATTTTTCTGAAATTGCTTTTTCATCATCATTCATCGCATATTGATTCACCTTCATATCTGAACGAATACGAGAATAGTGTTTACCTGCATACATTCCGTAAAAGGTTGAAAAGACTTTTGCAACATTTCCCGATTCTGTAGATATTAACGCTACTTTGAAATCATGAATTTCCATTAGCTGCATTACAAGTTCATTGGTAAAGTAAGTCTTACCATGATGTGGTTCACCTCCGATTAATACCCAACTACCTCTTGACATCATTAGGAGTTTATTATTATCCCAATCATCCCAAGTCTTAAAACCAAGTTTTACTGGATTAAGTTCTCCTTCTTCTCTAATTTTTTTCAGCTCTTGCTGAAGTTCATATCCAGTTTTAAACATAGTTTTTTTAGTTTAAGAAATAATAATCGGTTGATCCGTTTGCTTGTTTATTTGTTTTATTCGCGGGAGAAGATTTTTTAAGAAATATTTCTTCGAGTCTTGTACGGTCTAATTTTCTGCACCAAGCTGTGAAATGAGATTTAAACTCTTTCTCTTTGGTATGTGTTTTAGATTCTAAGACTAAGTGATTTAAAAATTCATTTAAAAGCCTTCTAATCGCTACATGATTTTTAGATTCA
>JAGHSJ010000156.1 GCA_018065935.1 Candidatus Kurthia equi | reverse complement strand
GAATCAGCTCTTTAATGTAATAAGCACACACGCGATGTCCTATCGCTGTGCTTATCCAATCCTCATCCTGAGGACAGGAAAATCCATTCTTTGCGTTTAAACGCAAAGAATTAGTTGAAGCGAAGCCCGCGGAAAGCGTCGAGCAGAGGTGGTATTGTTTGAAAATCCCTACAAATATTATAGAACCATAAAAAAACGGTATCTCCATTGTTAGTTGGTTCTAACAAAAGAAATACCGTTCATTGAGGTCTATTTAATTACATTTCTAATTTCGTAAATGCATAAGGTACAAGTTGTTCAAGCGTTACTGTTAGAATTTCATTTTTGCCATTTGTTAAATAAACAGGCATTTCAGGTGAACAAAACTCTACTAATACTTGACGACAAATGCTACATGGCGAAAGAAAGTCTTCCGTATCTCCGGCAATCGCAATTGCTCGGAAATCGTCTTTTTTGTAGCCGTCTGCAATAGCAGTAAAGATTGCTGTACGTTCTGCACAATTCGTCGCACCAAATGAAACATTTTCTACATTTACACCTTTGAAAACTGTTCCATCCTGTAATAGTAAGGCTGCTCCTACTGCAAAATTTGAATACGGTTTATACGCATTTTTTTTTGCTTCACGCGCTACTTCCATTAGTTGTTCTTTCGTCATTTGATCCATCCTCTTTCATGTTAAAGAATGAACTTTTCACAGTTCCCTATGCGCCAGCTAATTTTTGGCAGGAATTCAAATATACTATTTTTCTAAAATGATTGTCAATGAAAAGTTAAAGAAAAGACCAATTTTTTAGCCAGAGAAGCTAATTTTAACAGCAACCACCCGCTCCGCTGTGACAAACGCCTGTTTCAGGTAACGATAACTGCACATTTTCTGCTGCTTTTTTATCCCCTGCCAAAGAAGCTACGACAGAACGAACTTGTTCATAGCCTGTTGCCATAAGAAAAGTAGGTGCGCGTCCATATGATTTTGAACCTACGATATAGAAATTTGGCTCTGGTTGACGTAATTCTTTTTCACCATGGGCTTCCACACTGCCGCAGCTATGCAAGTTTGGATCAATTAATGGCGCTAATGCTGGTACAGCTTCTGTTATACTATCTGCCTCAAAACGTAATTCACGATGCATTTCAAAATTTGGACGACTTCCTGTATTTACAACTAAACGGTCAAATGGCCCTACTTTCATGCCTTTTCCTTTCAACATCATCCCTTCAGTTGAATTTTGTAACGCTTGAATTTTAAAAGGTGTATACACTTCCACTTGATTAACTGCTACCGCTCTTGCAATGCGTTGACCTAATTCTCCTCTTGCAGCTAATTCGTCTTGGTCTCCACCACCAAAGGCATCCTCTACCCTCGCTTTTCGAAGAATCCATGTAATAGCTGTTTCAGGATACTGTTCTTTCAGTTCTAATAATTGTAAAAGCGAATTAATCGCCGAGTGCCCACCTCCAACAACCGCTACTCGTTTATTAGCATAGTTTTCTGCTTGTGTTTTGATATTGGGAATGTGATACTCAATGACAGATTGTAATTCTTTTTCACTTCTTAAAAATAGTCCATTACTTGTTGCTGGATTAGGGTTACCCCAAGTACCTGTCGCGTCAATGACAGCTCCCGCTTTAAATACTTTTTCACCAGTAGTCGTTTCTACAAAAAGTTGAAACGGTTGATTGACACGATTGGTTGATTTCATACGATCCGACTCCAAACGTGTAATTGCTACTACACGATGACCTTCATGAATTTTTTCCTGAAACAACTCTGCGAGAGGCTGTAAATATTCCGCGATTAGTTGCTCTCCTGTAGGGATTTGCTCTTCATTAGGCATTTCCCACCCAGTAGCTTCCAATAAACTTTTAGCTGCTATATTCACATCATATTTCCAAGGAGAAAATAAGGTCACATGCTTCCAACTGTTGACATGATTTGCTACCTGTCCTGCTTCTAAAATAAAGTATGGTAATTGACGCTGCTGTAAATGAGCTGCTGTTGCTAATCCAATGGGACCCGCTCCAATAATAGCTATAGGTAAAGTTGGTTCACAGCATCCTGTTGAAGGATCACAACACGTCGTTTTTGTTACATCAATTAATTCTATTTCCACGATTTTCTTCTCCCTTAAAGTATAAGTATCTACTTATATATTATTAAAAAATTCAATGAGTTTCTTTTCAATTGTATCCCTGACTTCCTGAAAAACAAGCCATTTTTGCTCTGCCGTACCTTGAGCCTTTGCTGGATCATTTACTCCCCAGTGATAGCACGTAACAGTTGGTGGTAGGGTAGGACATTTATCTTGTGCATCGCCACATAATGTAATGACGATCGTGGCTTGCTGAAGTAACTCGAAATCAATCATCTCTGATTTTTGAGTACTAATATCTATACCAACTTCTTTCATTACCCGTACAGCTTGAGGATTCATCCCGTGTGCTTCAATCCCCGCACTAAATACATCCCACTCATCTCCACTATATTTTTTGGCAAACCCCTCTGCCATTTGTGAACGACAAGAATTCCCTGTACATAAAAAGTAAATTATTTTTTTCATGTTGCTTCCACTCCACATGAATCTGAATCGCACTGGCATGACGTATCTGTTTGCAAGCTCTCTACTACAGCTTGCACAACTGGTGATAGTTCATCATTTAAACGATAGTATTTCCATGTGCCTTCTTTGCGTTCTTGGATGATGCCCACATCTTTTAATTTTTTTAATTGCTGACTGACTGCTGGTTGAGAAATTTGTAAAACTTCAACAAAATCACATACACAGACTTCACCATTTTTCATGCAACTAAGTAAAGTTAAGCGATTCTCATCGGCCACTGCCTTTAACTGCATGGTTAGCATTTGTTTATCCATTATCATCCCTCTTTATATAAGCAATTACTTATATATTACATCTCGAAATACTTTAAGTAAATAGTATTCGAAAGAAAACTCACCAACCATAAAAATGTCGGTGAGTTTTAAGCTTACAATTCAGATATTAAAATTTCATAATTATTACTTGCTTTTACTTCATATTCATATCTTTGACCC
>JAGHSJ010000383.1 GCA_018065935.1 Candidatus Kurthia equi | reverse complement strand
ATGTAAAATAGATAACAAAATAAAGGAAAGTTAGTAAAAATGACTTGCTCACCAAATCACAAAAGGAAAAAGCAAATTTTAAGAAAAGTGATTTTTTTCACAAATATATAAATGCTACAATATTGTGAATAGTCAGTTTTTTAAGTTGTGCAAACAAATTGAATCGGCTAATATTTGAAATTACCAAATGAAAATAATATGAAGTTTAATAGCAAATATTATTTTCTAATGAAGGAGGAAGTTGAGATGAGCAAAGAAAAAGTATATGAAGAGGCTTTAGTCCTACATGAAAAATTACAGGGGAAATTGACGATTCAGTCAAAAGTAGCGGTTAAATCTTCAGAAGAGTTAAGTTTAGTTTATTCTCCGGGTGTTGCACAGCCTTGTTTAGAAATTCAAAAAGACCCCCAAAAGGTATATGAATATACGATGAAAGGAAACTTAGTAGGCATTGTTTCAGATGGCTCCGCAGTTTTAGGTTTAGGTGATATTGGTCCAAAAGCAGCAATGCCTGTAATGGAAGGAAAAGCAGTCCTTTTAAAACAACTTGCTGATGTGGATGCAATTCCTATTTGCCTAGATACAAAAGATGTTGAAGAAATTATTATGATTGTTCGAAGTATTGCTCCAACATTTGGTGCGATTAATCTAGAAGATATATCTGCACCACGTTGTTTTGAAATTGAAGATCGTTTGCGTAAAGAGTGTGATATTCCTATTTTTCACGATGATCAGCATGGAACAGCTATCGTAACTGCTGCTGGACTGAAAAATGCCTTGAAAGCGGTAAATAAACGAAAAGAAGATGTGAAAATCGTTATAAATGGTGCAGGGGCTGCAGGAGTTGCTGTATTGAAATTGCTGGTGACAATTGGGTATGAAAATATCATTGCCTGTGATTCAAAAGGAATTGTTTATCAAGGACGACCTTATGGAATGAATGCAGAAAAAGAATTCATGGCAACGTTAAGCAATACAGCATGCATCGAAGGAACTTTAAAAGATGCAATTGCAGGCAGTGATATCTTTATTGGAGTTTCCGCTCCCAACCTTCTAACTGAAGAAATGATTCAATCAATGAATAGTGATCCAATTGTTTTTGCGTTGGCGAATCCAAATCCTGAAATCACCTATGAAAATGCGCTTAAATGGGGCGTGAAGGTTATTGCAACAGGGCGTTCGGATTATCCGAACCAGGTGAATAATATGTTGGCATTCCCAGGGATATTTAAGGGTGCGCTAGAGGTTCGAGCGACGGATATTAATGATGAAATGAAAATGGCTGCTGTTCAAGCTATTTCAGACTTAGTAACAGATCATCAAATTGCACAGGGGACAATTATTCCGAATGTCTTTGAAATTGATGTCACTGATCATGTAGCTGAAGCGGTTATGCGAGCGGCTATTCACAGTGAAGTTGCACAGAAGACAATTTCTCTTATATAATGTAGAAATGTAATTATAATAAGAGGAAGTGGAATTTTGAGCAAGAAAACAGTTTGGTATGAAGTACAAGAAAATGAAACGATTTCAGCGTGTTTAGAGCGTATGCAAAAAGATGGGTATATGCCTGCTGGACGTAAAGAAGAGCCGCTTTTTGAAATGCAAAATGGCGAGCCAAAGGTTATTCGCCAATTAATTAAGTTTAAAGGATTAAAAATAGAAGAATAAAAATACAGATAAATACGAACGTTATTATGTGTATTAAAATAAAACGTTCGTATTTCATCTTGACTTGTTTGCTTTTCGTTGTTACAATATGTATGAAAACAACAAATCCCACATATATGCTAGAGGATTGGCTCTAGTGTCTCTACCCGGCACCGTAAATGCTGGACTATGCGGGAAGCAACAAGTCTTGAGGATACCTGATTATAGGCGAGTCATTTGTATGTTTGATGACTCCTTAAATGGAATCCCTAAGTAGCTGCTTTTCGCACATTGTGTTTACACTGTGGTAGAGAGGTCGTTATTTAGGGATTTTTTATATGTTCAAAGGAGCGTAATAACAATGAATCCGAAAATTGGCGTAATTATGGGCAGTTCAAGCGATTGGGATACAATGAAACATGCCTGCGATATTTTAGAAGAACTAGAAATCGGTTATGAAAAGAAGGTTGTGTCTGCACATAGAACACCTGATTTAATGTTTGAATATGCAGAGCAAGCACGCAATAGAGGTATACAAGTAATTATTGCGGGTGCAGGTGGAGCCGCTCATTTACCTGGTATGGTGGCAGCAAAAACAACATTACCGGTTATCGGCGTACCTGTTCAATCACGTGCTTTAAATGGTTTAGATTCTCTATTATCAATTGTGCAAATGCCAGGTGGAGTACCTGTAGCAACTGTGGCAATTGGTAAAGCAGGCGCAACAAATGCAGCGCTGTTAGCCGCTCAAATTCTTTCAATAAATGATGTAGCAATTGCTGAGAAAGTTGAAATAAGAAGACAAGAGATGAAGATGAAAGCATTGGAAAGTACAGGTGAACTAGGTGAGTAAAATCATATTTCCTGGACAAACAATTGGTATTATCGGTGGTGGACAGCTTGGTCGAATGATGGCCTTAGCAGCGAAGGAAGCGGGCTTTAAAATTGCCGTATTAGAACCATCGATGGATTCCCCATGTGGGCAAGTAGCAGATATCCGTATAGTTGCTCCTTATGACGATGAAGCGGCGCTAGAGGAATTGGCTGAAGTAAGTGATGTTATTACGTATGAATTTGAAAATATTGATTATGAAGGGTTAAAAAGATTAACTCAAATCGCCTATGTACCACAGGGGGCCGAACTTGTGAAAATCACACAAGATCGAATTTTAGAAAAAGAGGCCATTACTTCATCAGGTACACCAGTAGCAAATTATATCGCGGCACAGAACTTTGATGAGTTACAGCAAAAAATTGATCAGGTTGGTTATCCATGTGTGGTGAAAACAGCGAGAGGTGGCTACGATGGGAAAGGTCAGCAAACTTTACATAGTGCAGCAGATTTAGAAAAGGCACAGCCTTTATTTGAATTTTCCGCATGTGTTGCCGAAGCCTTTGTTCCATTTGAAAAAGAAATATCGGTTATTGTTCAACGTAATATGCAAGGTGAGACATATTGCCTGCCTATTTGTGAAAACATCCATGTGAACCATATTCTACATGAAACGATTGTTCCAGCACGTATTGAAAATTTTACGGCTGAATTAGCTGTTGAAGCGGCACAGAAAATTGCAGATGCCTTCAATTTAATTGGTACATTAGCTGTTGAAATGTTTGTAACTGAAAACGGAAAAATTATCATCAATGAAGTTGCTCCACGTCCACATAATTCAGGACATTATTCAATTGAAGCATGTAATATTTCTCAATTTCATCAGCATATTAGAGCCATTTGCGGGTGGCCATTGCGTCAGCCAAAACTATGGGGACCATCGATTATGGTTAATATTTTAGGTCAACATGTGGTCGGTGTGACGAATTCTATTGCAAAATATGCTAACTGGTCTACACATCTTTATGGAAAAAGTGAAGCGAAGCACAATCGGAAGATGGGACATGTTACTATAATGACAGAGGACCTTGAAGGGACTTTACAAGAAATTAAACAATCTGCTATTTGGGCAGATTAAAAGGAGAATATTTTATTATGATCGCACGTTACACACGTCCAGAAATGGGCGCAATTTGGACCGACCAAAACAGATACCAAGCGTGGCTAGAAGTTGAAATTTTAGCATGTGAAGCATGGGCAGAGTTAGGGGATATTCCAAAAGAAGATGTTGCACTTATTCGTAAAAATGCATCATTCGATATTGATCGTATTTTAGAAATTGAAAAAGAAACACGCCATGATGTAGTTGCATTTACACGTGCTGTTTCAGAATCATTAGGCGAAGAGCGTAAATGGGTTCATTACGGATTAACTTCAACTGATGTAGTAGATACAGCTCTTTCTTATCAACTAAAACAAGCGAATGAAATCTTACGTAAAGATATTCAAAACTTCATCGACATCATTGCTGCAAAAGCAAAAGAACATAAGATGACAGTTATGATGGGCCGTACACATGGTGTACATGCTGAGCCAACTACTTTTGGTTTAAAACTAGCTTTATGGCATGAGGAAATGAAACGTAACCAAGTTCGCTTCGAAGCAGCTTGTAAAACAATTGAAACAGGTAAATTATCTGGTGCAGTTGGTACGTATGCAAATATCGATCCTTCTGTTGAAGCATATGTTTGTAAAAACTTAGGCCTTACAGCTTCACCAATTTCAACACAAACATTACAACGTGATCGTCATGCTGAATATATTGCGTCAATCGCTTTAATCGCTACTTCTATCGAAAAATTTGCTACTGAGATTCGTGGTTTACAAAAATCAGAAACTCGTGAAGTAGAAGAGTTCTTCGCTAAAGGTCAAAAAGGTTCTTCAGCAATGCCGCATAAACGTAATCCAATCGGTTCTGAAAACATGGTAGGTATGGCTCGTTTAATCCGTGGTTATATGATGACTGCTTATGAAAACGTATCACTATGGCACGAACGTGATATCTCACATTCATCTGCTGAACGTGTTATTTTACCAGACTCAACAATCGCACTTAATTACATGTTAAATCGTTTCGGTAATATCGTGAAAAAATTAACAGTATTCCCTGAAAACATGAAACGCAATATGACGCGTACTTTCGGTTTAATCTACTCTCAACGTGTATTACTTACACTTGTAGACAAAGGCTTATCTCGTGAGGAAGCATATGATACAGTACAACCATTAACAGCTAAATCTTGGGATGAGCAAATTCAATTCCGCGAATTAGTTGATGCAAATGAAAAAATCACAGGTCTTCTATCTAAAGAAGAAATTGATGATTGCTTCGATTATAACTACCATTTACAAAATGTTGATATGATTTTTGAACGCTTAGGTTTAAACTAAATCATTTTCTAGATAGTTTTCATGCAGGTAGTAAAATACCTGCATAAAAGCTATCAATATAATAAAAATATTTTGAATAAACGCAATAATCCAAAACTAGTACCGGGGGAATTAATGTGGAAAAGGGTCAACTCTTGTATGAGGGCAAAGCAAAAAGATTGTATGCAACGGATGAGGGAAATGTACTTTTCGTGGCATATAAGGACAGTGCAACAGCGTTTAACGGTGAGAAAAAAGAAGAGATTGCTGGTAAAGGGGTTTTAAATAACAGCATTACCTCATTAATTTTCGAAAAACTAAGCGAGGCAGGTATCCAATCGCATTTCATTAAGAAAATATCTGATACAGAGCAATTAGTGAAAAGGGTTGAAATTATTCCAATTGAGCTAGTCGTTCGTAACATCGTAGCTGGCAGCCTAGCAAAACGATTAGGGATGGAAGAAGGTACATTTTTAAAACGTCCAATCGTTGAGTATTACTACAAAGATGATGATTTAGGAGATCCAATTATCTCAACCGAACATATTGATGTATTAGGTATCGCGACACCTGAAGAGGTCGAAGCTTTATATAATAAAGGTTTAGAGATAAATAAGGTTCTACAGCCATTTTTCCAACAAATCGGTGTGACATTAGTCGATTTTAAACTAGAATTCGGTCGTGATGAAAATGGTGAGGTATTGTTAGCCGATGAAATTTCACCAGATACTTGTCGTTTATGGGATGAAAAAACAAAGCAACATTTAGATAAAGATGTATTCCGCCGTAATCTTGGCAGCTTAACAGAAGTATATGAAATTATATTATCTCGTCTAGGGGGACACACTAAATGAAAAAGGTAAAAATCTACGTAACACTTCGCGAAAGCATTCTTGATCCACAAGGTTCTGCAGTACAAGGTTCATTACACAATATGGGCTATGAAGAGGTTTCAGAGGTTCGAATCGGTAAATTTTTAGAATTACAAGTAGAACCTTCTGAGCGTGACATTGACACATTAGTAAAAGAAATGTGCGCGAAGCTATTAACAAACGCTGTAATTGAAGATTACCGTTATGAAGTCGAGGAGGCCAACTAACATGAAATTCGCAGTGCTTGTATTCCCAGGTTCCAACTGTGATCTTGATATGTATCATGCAATTAAAGATGAGCTAGGTGAAGAAGTGGAGTATGTTTGGCATGACGAAACAGACTTAAGCTCATATGACGGTATTCTTGTGCCAGGTGGTTTCTCATATGGAGATTATCTACGCTGTGGTGCAATGGCTAACCAATCAAATGTCATGGCTGAAGTGAAAAAAGCAGCAGATGCTGGTAAACCTGTGTTAGGTGTATGTAATGGATTTCAAATCTTAACTGAAGCAGGCTTATTACCAGGTGCACTTTTACGTAATAAAGACCTTAAATTCATTTGTAAAAACGTGGACTTAAAAGTCGTGAATAACAATACATTATTTACAAATCAATACAAGCAAGACGAAGTGATATCTGTACCAATTGCTCACGGTGAAGGAAATTACTACTGTGATCCAGCAACACTTAAACAACTCGAAGATAATAATCAAATCGTCTTTACATACTCAGGTGAAAATCCCAACGGTAGCTTAGCTGATATCGCAGGTATTGTAAATGAACGTGGAAATGTTTTAGGCATGATGCCACACCCTGAACGCGCAGTGAGCGAACTAGTCGGTGGCGAGCAAGGCTTAGCATTATTTAAATCAATTGTGAAACAGTGGAGGGAATCAAATGTCAACCAAGCTTGAACCAACAGCGGAACAAATTAAGGAGCAGAAATTATATGCTTCAATGGGTTTAACAGATGAAGAATTTGCCTTAGTCGAATCAATCTTAGGTCGTACACCAAACTGGACAGAAACAGGATTATTTTCTGTTATGTGGTCTGAGCACTGCTCATACAAAAATTCAAAACCTGTATTACGCAAGTTCCCAACTGAAGGCAAACACGTGCTTCAAGGACCAGGTGAAGGTGCTGGTATCGTGGACATCGGTGATGAACAAGCAGTTGTATTTAAAATGGAATCTCATAATCACCCATCTGCGATTGAACCGTATCAAGGTGCAGCAACAGGTGTAGGTGGTATTATCCGCGATGTATTCTCAATGGGTGCACGTCCAATTGCAATGCTTAACTCTTTACGTTTTGGCGAGTTAGATGCCTCAAAACGTGTAAAATACTTATTCGAAGAAGTGGTAGCTGGAATCGCAGGTTATGGTAACTGTATTGGTATTCCAACAGTAGGTGGCGAAATTCAATTCGACCCATGCTATGAAGGTAATCCATTAGTAAACGCCATGTGTGTCGGTTTAATCGATCATAAGGATATTCAAAAAGGGATTGCTTCAGGTGTCGGCAATACAGTCATGTATGTCGGTGCTAAAACAGGTCGTGATGGAATTCATGGTGCAACATTCGCTTCTGAAGAACTAGGTGAAAATGCAGAAGAAAAACGTCCAGCTGTTCAAGTTGGTGACCCATTCATGGAAAAACTTCTATTAGAAGCTTGTTTAGAGCTTGTGAAGTTTGAATCATTAGTAGGTATTCAAGATATGGGTGCTGCAGGACTTACATCTTCAGCAGCTGAAATGGCTTCAAAAGCAGGTTCAGGTCTTGAAATGAACTTGGATTTAATTCCGCAACGTGAAACGGGTATGACAGCCTATGAAATGATGCTTTCTGAATCACAAGAACGAATGCTAATCGTTGTTAAAAAAGGCGAAGAACAACCAGTTGTTGACCTATTTGCGAAATATGGCTTAGATGCCGTAAATGTAGGGGTCGTAACTGATGATAAGATGTTCCGTCTAACGCATAAAGGGGAAGTTGTAGCGAATGTTCCAGCAGATGCACTTGCAGAAGATGCGCCTGTTTATCATAAGCCTTCAGCTGTACCTGCTTACTACACAGAATTCCAACAAATGGACAATGTAGAGCCAGCTGTTGAAGACCATAAGGAAACATTACTTGCTTTACTAAAACAAGCGACAATCGCTTCGAAAGAATGGGTTTATAACCAATATGACCACCAAGTGCGCACAAGCACAGTTGTATCACCAGGTTCAGATGCCGCAGTTGTACGTGTTCGTGGAACGAATAAAGGTTTAGCCATGACGACAGATTGTAATTCACGTTACATCTACTTAGATCCAGAAGTAGGCGGTCAAATTGCAGTAGCTGAAGCAGCGCGCAATATCGTATGTTCTGGTGGACGTCCACTAGCAATTACAGATTGCTTAAACTTTGGTAACCCAGAGAAACCAGAAATCTTCTGGCAAATTGAAAAGTCTGCAGATGGTATTGCAGCAGCATGTATCGCTTTAGAATCACCAGTCATTGGTGGAAACGTATCTCTTTACAATGAACGCAGTAATGAAGCCATCTACCCAACGCCAACAATTGGTATGGTTGGTTTAGTAGAGGACTTATCATATACGACGACACAAGAAGTGAAAAATGCAGGTGATTTCATTTATGTAATCGGTGAAACAGCGACTGAATTCGGTGGTTCAGAATTACAAAAACTAGTAAGTGGACGTATTTTCGGTCGTGCACCACAAATTGATTTAGAAGTAGAGGCAGCGCGTCAAAAATCATTATTACAAGCCATCCAAGCAGGTTTAGTACAGTCAGCGCATGATGTGGCTGAAGGTGGCCTTGCGGTCGCTTTAGCAGAAAAAACATTTGGTACAAAATTTGGTGCAAAAGTCATCTTAGAGGGTTCTCCCGTTACAGCATTATTCAGTGAATCTCAATCACGCTTCATCATTACAGTTGCTCCTGAAAAAGCTGCTCGTTTTGAAGAAGTTGTAGCAGATGCACGTAAAGTTGGGGAAGTAACAGCTGATGCACAATTAGTTATCCAATCAACTGATTCTTCAACGCTTATTGCGGGTCCAGTAGCAGAATTCCAAGAGGCTTGGAAAGGAGCTATTCCATGCTTGCTGAAATCAGAGGCTTAAATGAAGAATGTGGTGTGTTCGGGATTTGGGGAAACTCAAACCCAGCACAAATTAGTTATTATGGATTGCATGCTTTACAACATCGTGGACAAGAAGGTGCGGGTATCGTCGTTTCTGACGGTAACCACCTCCGTGCTGTTAAAGGTGAAGGCTTAGTAAACGATGTTTTCAGTGAAGAAAAACTAAAAACAATTGAAGGTAAAGCTGCGATTGCACATGTACGCTATGCAACAGCGGGTGGTCACGGAATTGAAAATGTGCAGCCACTTTTATTCCATTCTTCAACAGGTAGTTTGTCAATCGCACATAATGGAAATCTCGTAAATGCCAATCGTCTAAAAAAATATTTAGAACGTCAAGGAAGTATTTTTCATTCGAGTTCAGATACAGAAGTGCTTGCTCATTTAATTAAAAAAAGTACGCATGCTCCTTTTAGTGAAAAAGTGAAAAATGCACTAACGCTTTTAGAAGGTGCATATTCATTCCTTGTGATGACAAAGGATGAAATGATTGTCGCACGTGACCGTCATGGTTTACGTCCACTGTCTTTAGGCAAATTAGGTGATGCCTATGTTGTCGCATCCGAAACCTGTGCTTTTGATTTAATCGGAGCAGAGACACTTCGTTCAGTTGAACCAGGTGAAATGCTCATCATTAATGATGAGGGTGTTCGTTCTGTACGTTTTGCAGAAATCCAAAATCGTGCGATGTGTGCGATGGAATATGTGTATTTAGCAAGACCTGATTCAAATATTGATGGCATCAATGTGCATATGGCACGTAAACGTATGGGGAAACGCTTGGCAAAAGAGTGTGCTCATATCGAAGCGGATGTTGTAACAGGTGTACCTGATTCAAGTATTTCAGCAGCTATTGGCTTTGCTGAAGAAACAGGCATCCCATACGAACTAGGTTTAATTAAAAACCGTTATGTCGGACGTACATTTATCCAACCAACGCAGGAATTACGCGAGCGTGGTGTAAAAATGAAACTGTCACCAGTTGTTCAAGTCGTGAAAGGCAAACGTGTAATTATGGTCGATGATTCCATTGTTCGTGGGACAACTTCTCGTCGCATCGTCAATATGTTAAAAGAAGCAGGTGCTTCCGAGGTGCATGTAGTAATTAGTTCACCACCAATGTCTGATCCTTGTTACTACGGCATTGATACATCGACTTCAGAGGAACTAATCGCCTCGAATCATAGCGTGGAAGAAATTCGCCAAGCAATTGGTGCAGATTCACTAACTTTCCTTTCAGTAGAGGGAATGGTTGAATCCATTGATCGTGATTATGAAGATGAAAATCAAGGGCTTTGCTTAGCATGCTTCACAAGCAAATACCCAACAGAGATTTTTCCAGATACAGCTTTACCGCATGAAAAAGAATTATTAGTCTAGGGGGACATGACGTTGTCAAAAGCATATGAGCAAGCAGGCGTAAACATTGAAGCTGGATATGAAGCTGTTCAAAGAATGAAATCACATGTTGAACGCACAGCAAGAAAAGGTATTATGGGAACATTTGGAGGTTTCGGAGGAATGTTTGATCTTTCTGAACTGAATTTAAAAGAACCTGTTTTAATTTCAGGAACGGATGGCGTTGGCACAAAGTTAAAACTTGCTTTCATGGTCGACAAACACGATACAATCGGGATAGATTGTGTAGCTATGTGTGTCAATGATATCGTTGCTCAAGGCGCTGAACCTTTATACTTCTTGGATTATGTGGCAGTAGGCAAAGCTTTCCCAGAAAAAATCGAGCAAATTGTTAAAGGTGTAGCTGACGGTTGTGTCCAATCAGGTGCGGCTTTAATCGGTGGCGAAACTGCTGAAATGCCAGGATTATATGAAGAAGATGAATATGATTTAGCTGGTTTTGCAGTAGGTGCTACTGAAAAAGCGAATATTGTAACAGGTGAAAAGATCGTTGTGGGTGATGTACTTATCGGACTTGCCTCAAGCGGTGTCCATTCAAATGGTTATTCATTGGTACGTAAAATCGTATTCAGTGACGCAGGCTTAGCTCCAGAATCAATTGTCGATGGTTTTGAAAATTTAGGCCCAATTGGTGAAGCCTTACTAACACCGACGAAAATCTATGCAAAACCAGTTCTTGATATGTTAAAACAAGTGGATGTACATGGTATGGCACATGTAACAGGTGGCGGTTTCTATGAAAACTTACCACGTATGATGCCTAAAGGACTTGCAACTGAAATTGAATTGGGCTCATGGCCAGTATTACCTGTATTTGATTTCTTACAACAGCAAGGTCAATTGCTACAAAAAGATTTATACAATGTATTTAATATGGGGATTGGCTTTGTTCTTTCTGTCAATGCGGAAGATGCACAGAAAATCATTGAAATTGCGGAAGCACATGGGGAAAAAGCATATCAAATCGGACGCGTTGTTGCGGGTGAAAGTGTTCTTTTCAACGGCGAGCATGATGGGAGCTTAATCTAATGTCAAAATCCGTACCTATTGCAGTCTTTGCTTCAGGTAGTGGCTCAAACTTTCAAGCGATTGCTGAGGCGATTGAACAGCAAAAAATTCAAGCACGTATTGAGCTTGTCGTAACCGATAAGCCAAATGCATTTGTCATTCAACGTGCGGAATCAAAAGGGATTCCTGTCCTTGTCATTCAACCCAAAGCGTATGCTTCCAAAGAAGTATACGAAGAAGCGATTTTACGTACTTTACAGGAGAAAAAAGTGGAGTGGCTCGTGTTGGCCGGTTATATGCGCTTAATTGGTTCCACCTTATTAGGCGCTTATGCAAATCATATCGTAAATATTCATCCATCTCTTTTACCGTCATTTCCTGGCAAGGATGCCATTGGCCAAGCAATGGCGCATGGTGTGAAAATAACAGGTGTAACGGTTCATTATGTGGATGAAGGTATGGATACGGGGGCAATCATTATGCAACGTGCTGTAGAAGTTGTAGCAGATGACCGCGAACAAACAGAACAAGCAATTCATGCAGTGGAACATGAGGTTTATACGAAAGCATTACAATCATTATTTAATCATTAATCTTACATAACCAACGAATCGTTGGCTTCAATTCTGAGGAGGAAAATATTGTGACAAAGCGTGCGTTAATTAGTGTTTCAGATAAATCAGGCGTTTTAGAATTTGCGAAAGAACTTGTGGAGTTAGGTTATGAAGTGTTATCTACAGGTGGTACGAAAAAACATCTACAAGATAATGGCGTAGCAGTTACTTCAGTTGATGAAGTGACAAAATTCCCTGAAATTCTAGGTGGTCGTGTGAAAACATTAAACCCAATGATTCATGGTGGACTTCTTGCAAAATATGATGATCCTGAACATCAAGCACAAATGAAAGAGCATGGTATCGAGCCAATCGAAATCGTCTGCGTCAATTTATATCCATTTGTTGAAACGATTTCTAAACCAAATGTAGAATTTGCAGATGCAATTGAAAATATCGATATCGGTGGTCCAACGATGCTACGTTCAGCGGCAAAAAACCAAAATTACGTATCAGTTATTGTAGATGCGAACGATTATCCAGCCGTGTTAGCTGAACTAAAAGCAGATGGTCAAACTACGTTACAAACACGCCGCCGCTTAGCAGCGAAAGTTTTCCGTCACACAGCAGCTTATGATTCTTATATTTCTAATTATTTATCAACTGAATTAGGTGAAGAGTTCCCAGAGCAAATGACGTTAACATATGAATTGAAACAGACTTTACGTTACGGTGAAAACCCACATCAAAAAGCGGCATTCTACCAAAAACGTCTAGGCTCAGATTTTTCTATCGCTTATGCAGAGCAAGTGCATGGGAAAGAGCTTTCATATAATAATATTCAAGATGCAAATGCTGCATTACAAATCATCAAGGAATTCAAGCAACCAGCTGCAGTGGCAGTGAAGCATATGAATCCATGTGGTGTGGGTACAGGAGAGGCAATTGCGGAAGCGTTCAATATGGCATATGAAGCAGATTCTACATCTATCTTTGGTGGAATTGTTGCCCTTAACCGCGAAGTAGATGCAGCAACTGCAGAACAATTAGCATCTATTTTCTTAGAAATTATTATTGCTCCTTCATTCTCTAAGGAAGCAATTGAAAAACTAACAGTGAAGAAAAATATTCGCTTACTAACAATTTCATTTGAACAACATGCACAAGATGTATTTAATACTGTATCAGTTGAAGGTGGTTTATTAGTTCAAGAACCAGACCGTTATGGTTTTGAAGAAGCGGATATTCAAGTTGTAACAGATCGTCAACCGACTGAAAAAGAGTGGGAAGCATTGAAATTAGGCTGGTCTGTTGTGAAGCATGTGAAATCGAATGCCATCGTTGTGACAAACGATAAAATGACAGTGGGCGTTGGTGCTGGACAAATGAATCGTGTCGGCTCAGCTAAAATTGCTTTAGAGCAAGCTGGTGAAAAAGCAAAAGGTGCAGCACTAGCATCAGATGCCTTCTTCCCAATGCCAGATACAGTGGAAACAGCAATTGCTGCTGGTATCACTGCAATCATCCATCCGGGTGGTTCAAAACGAGATCAAGAATCAATTGATGCTGCAAATGCGGCAGGTATCACAATGGTACTTACAGGTGTACGTCACTTTAAACACTAAAATGAAGCAAGTCTATTAAAAATCAATAGCTCTTACCATCTGACAACTCCATGTTTTAAGTAGGCTGAGAAGTTCAAATTATGTGTCATTCACATGATATGATAACTTTCATGCTGACATCATGATGAGAAGAAGAGGTAAGGGCATTTTTTTAAGGAGGATATATTGGATGAAAGTTCTTGTCATTGGTAGCGGAGGTCGTGAACATGCGATCGTAAAACAGTTTAAGAAGGCAGCATCTGTAGAACAGGTTTATGTAGCACCGGGGAATGATGGAATGAAAGACGATGCTATTATCGTACCTATCGCACAATCTTCTTTTGATGAACTAATTAACTTTGCTATTACAGAAGGTATTGCATTAACATTTGTTGGACCAGAGCAGCCTTTAACAGAAGGTATTGTGGATGCTTTTGAAGAGGTAGGGTTACGTATTTTTGGCCCACGTCAAAATGCCGCTAAAATTGAAGGCAGTAAAGCATTTGCGAAAGAACTAATGAAGAAATACACGATTCCAACAGCAGCCTATGCGACTTTTTCTCAGGTAGAAGAGGCTGTAGCTTATATTAAACAACAAGGCGCCCCGATTGTTGTCAAAGCAGATGGTTTAGCGGCTGGTAAAGGTGTTATCGTAGCGATGTCAGAACAAGAAGCTATCGAAGCCGTTGAAGATATGATTGGCAATCAACGTTTTGGTGATTCTTCTTCCCGTGTAGTCATTGAAGAATTTTTAGACGGTGAAGAGTTCTCATTCATGTCCTTTGTTCATGCGGGACAGATTTATCCGATGGTTATTGCACAAGACCATAAACGTGCATATGAGGGTGATAAAGGACCGAATACAGGCGGAATGGGTGCATATTCACCAGTTCCTCAAATCTCACAACAAGTCATTGATGAAGCTTTTGAAACAATCGTAAAACCAACAGTTGCAGCGATGGATTCAGAAGGAACACCTTTTACAGGTATTTTATATGCAGGTCTCATACTTACAGCTAAAGGACCAAAAGTGATTGAATTTAATGCACGCTTTGGTGACCCAGAGGCACAAGTTGTATTGCAACGTATGGAATCAGACTTTGGTCTGTTTATGGATGCGTTGATGTCGAATGTGAAGTTTGACTTGAAGTGGTCTGAACAAGCAGTACTAGGCGTTGTCATCGCATCAGAAGGCTATCCAGTCAAAGTGGAAAATGGTCACGCACTACCTGATTTAACTAACTTATCAACGACACATGAACTATTCCATGCAGGAACGAAAGCCTCTGCAGAAGGTTTTGTAGGTAATGGTGGACGCGTGTTACTAGTAACTTCAACAGGGGATAATTTAAAAGAAGCCCAAGAAAAAGTATACGCAGGTTTGCAACAATCATCTTGGGAGCATTTCTTCTTCCGTAAAGATATTGGTTGGCGTACATTAACAACCGTCAAATAAAAATTAAGTATAGATGGAATGTGTAAAATGTACGATGCACATTCTATCTTTTTTTCTGCGTTTTTTCTCGTAACTAATACATATAGTAAGAAAAATATGGCATATTATGTAATAATAAATAATGGTAGCGTTTTCATTTTGGGGTAAGTAAAATGAAAACCATTTAAAAATAGAAAAAAAGTTGATTTACGACAACTTTTTGTATATTTCTTGAAATGGATGTTTTATATCCAAGCCTTGTGATAGGCTATTAATAAATCATGCAATTAATACATTAAAAATAATAAAATCATGCAACAAAAGTATAGGAGGAGAAAATATGAAACATCCAAATTGGAAAATCTTTGATATACGCGAACAAATTGCTGTCATTGATGGAAAGAAATCTCCTTCAAAAGTAATTATAAACGCACGCTATTTGCATAGCATTTTTAAAAAATGGGTCGAGGGAAATATATGGATTTTAGATGATCGAATTGTTTATGCTGGACCAAATATGCCACCAAATATGGACGATACAGAGGTCATAGATGCTTCAGGTAAAACAATTGTTCCTGGGTATATTGAGCCTCATGTGCATCCATATCAGTTATATAATCCATTAACATTAGCAGATTATGCAGCGCAAACAGGAACGACTACTTTCTTATCTGATAATTTAACATTATTCCTTTCATTAAAAAATGAAGAAGCTTTCCATATATTAGATCAATTAAAAGAGCGTACATTCCATTTTTATTGGTGGATGCGCTACGACTCACAAACAGAGCTTATACGTGAGCATAATTTATTTACTTCTGCTGCACTAGCTGAGTGGGGAGCGCGTCAGGATGTGTTAATGGGTGGCGAATTAACGGGCTGGCCAAGACTTTTAGCGGGCGATGATCAAATGCTTTATTGGATTCAAGCGTCACGTGCCAATCACAAGAAAATCGAAACGCATTTACCGGGTGCTTCATCACGTACGTTGGCACGCCTTAAATTATTCGGAGCAGATGGGGACCATGAAGCAATGACGATTGAGGAAGTAGAAAATCGTATTTTGCATGGTTATGCCGTGACGTTACGCCATTCGTCTATTCGTCCAGATTTGCCACAGTTATTAAAAGATGTGGTAGAGAGAGAATTAGATATTTTTGATCATTTAATGATGACAACAGATGGAGCGACACCTGCGTTTTATGAGGATGGCATAATGGATAAATGTATTCAGGTCGCATTGGATGCGGGCGTTGAGCCAATCCAAGCATATCAAATGGCTTCATACAATGTAGCTAACTATTATGATGTGACACATGTACATGGTTTAATTGCTACAGGGCGTTTTGCCACATTGAATTTCTTAGAGGATGAGTTCCATCCAACACCAACAGACGTATTATCTAAAGGTGAATGGTTAAAACGTGATAACCAACGTGTGCATAGTTTTGAAGAGATTGAGTGGGGGGCATTGCAAGACTTTACATTAGATGTTGAGCTAACGGATGAAGACTTCCAATTCTCTATGCCATTTGGAATTGAGATGGTTAATGATGTGATTACGAAACCATACAGCACAAACTTGCATACAAATGATGGCGTGTTAAGTAATGGCCATGATGAATGTTATTTAATGCTTGTAGATAAAGAAGGTAAATGGCGTGTAAATACGTTAATTAAAGGATTTGCTACTAGCTTGCAAGGATTTGCCACATCGTATTCATGTACGGGCGACATTATTTTAATCGGTAAGAGTATTCAAGCAATGCATCAAGCCTTTAATGAGATGAAGAAAATGGGTGGCGGTATTGTTATTGTGGAAGATGGAGAAGTGATTTCTTCAATCCCGTTAAAAATTGGTGGCATGATGTCAGATGAGCCACTTGAAAAAATTATGGTGCAAGAAAAAGCATTAAAACTTGTGCTGAAAGAACGTGGCTTTGTTCATGGAGATGCCATTTACACATTGCTATTCTTACAATCAACGCATTTACCTTATATTCGAATTACACAAAGAGGTATTTTTGATGTAATGAAGAAACAAGTACTTTTCCCCTCTGTGATGCGTTAACACTTTAGCGATTTACACAATAAAAGTATAAATACTTTTTTATAGCTTGCTCAGATGATAAAATAGAGTAGTTAAGAAAAATCGACTAGGTGCTTTTAAAGATTTGGGAGGAGGAATTTGTTACTATGCAAATTGAAAAAATAAAAGGCCATCAAACTGACCAATTGTTTAAAGCGGTTCTTGAATTAAAAAATTTAGATGAATGTTATAAATTCTTTGACGATCTTTGTACAATGAGTGAAATCCAATCATTATCACAACGTTTTGAAGTTGCTCATTTATTAAGATTGAAAAAAACATATGAAACAATTAAGAATGAAACAGGTGCTTCAACTGCGACTATTTCTCGCGTACGCCGTTGCTTCGATTATGGGAATGACACGTATGATGAGATGCTAGGACGTTTATATCCAGATGAACAGCCATTTGATGCAGCTCGTAAATAAGAATGATTAAAGTGTCTTCAAGGGATAGCATGCCTTGAAGACATTTTTTGATTGTGTTAGTAGTTCGACTGATGTTTTTGTATACTAGAGGTAGAAATAGAATGAAAATAAAGGTGGAGCGAGATGGAATTTAAAAGCTGGAAACATATGTTTAAGCTAGATCCCGCAAAAGAAATATCAGAGGAGCAATTAGAGATACTATGTGAGTCAGGAACAGATGGTATTTTAATCGGTGGTTCGGATCATATTACGTCAGAGAATGTGGCTGATTTATTAGTGCGTGTACGTAGATATTCGATCCCCGTAATTTTAGAAGTTTCTACGATAGAATCTGTTACTTCAGGATATGATTATTATTTTATTCCTATGGTTTTAAATAGTTCGGATACATTATGGGTGAAGGATTTGCATCATGAAGCAATTAAAGAATTTGGAGATTTTATGGACTGGGATGAGTTAGTGGCTGAAGGCTATGTGATTTTAAATCCAGATTGTAAAGCAGCCAAATTAACTTCAGCTAAAGCAAATAGTTCATTGGAAGATGTAGTTGCCTATGCACGAATGGCTGAACATTATTTGAAATTACCTATTTTATATATTGAATACAGTGGCATGTACGGTTCTCCGAAAATTGTAGAGGCTGTCTCAAAGGAACTGACTCACACACAGCTTTTTTATGGTGGGGGAATTACGACAGTTGAACAAGCTATGGAGATGTCGAAATATGCTGATATAATAGTGGTTGGCAATATTATTTATGATGATTTTGAAAATGCGATTCGCACTGTCAATGCAGTGCGTCATACGATATAATTAAGAACAAATGTTTGTAAAGGGCGGTGCAAGATGAATCAATTAACGAATAACTTATTAAAAGGAATGAATCCACAGCAGGCAGAGGCTGTGCAAACAACTGAAGGACCATTATTAATCATGGCAGGTGCTGGATCAGGGAAAACCCGTGTGTTAACCCACCGTATTGCTTACCTTGTTATTGAAAAAGCGATGAAACCAGCCAATATTTTAGCGATTACATTTACGAATAAGGCGGCACGCGAAATGCGCAACCGTATTGATGCTATTTTAGGAAATGGAACTGGCGACCGTATGTGGGTATCTACATTCCATTCTATGTGTGTGCGTATTTTACGTCGCGATATCGACCGTATTGGTTACAATAAGAACTTTTCTATTTTAGATACAACAGATCAACTTTCTGTCATTAAAAATGCCTTAAAAGAATTAAATATGGATCCAAAACAAAATGATCCTCGTTCATTGTTGAATGCGATTAGTTCCGCAAAAAATGAAGGCGTTACAGTAGACGATTATCAAAAACAAGTGAGCAGTAATAATCCATATGAACAAGCGATTGCGAAAGTGTACGAAAACTATCAAAAACGTTTACGCAAAAACCAATCATTAGATTTTGATGATTTAATCATGTTAACGATTCGTCTGTTTAAAGAAGTGCCGGAAGTATTGGAATACTATCAAGATCGCTTCCATTATATTCACGTGGATGAATATCAAGATACCAACCATACACAATATACACTTGTGAAACTTCTTGCGAAGAAACATGAAAATATTTGTGTTGTTGGGGACTCGGATCAATCAATCTATCGCTGGCGTGGAGCAGATATTCAAAATATCCTCTCTTTCTCGAAAGATTATCCAACAGCGAAAACAATCATGCTGGAACAAAACTATCGTTCAACGAAGACAATTTTAAAAGCAGCAAATGATGTGATTAAAAACAATTCAAGTCGTTTCCCGAAAGAATTACACACAGCGAATGCTGAAGGGGAAAAAATTGCTGTTTATCGTGCATATAACGAAAAAACAGAAGCTCAGTTTGTTGTGAAAACAATCCAAGATCAAATGATTCAACAGAATCGTAAAGCGGAAGATTTCGCTATTTTATATCGTACGAATGCACAATCACGTGTGATGGAAGAAATGCTTGTGAAGTCAAATATGGAATATACAATTGTCGGCGGTACGAAGTTCTATGATCGTAAAGAGATTAAAGACTTACTTGCGTACTTACGTTTAATCGCCAATAATGATGATGATTTATCATTGGCACGTATTATTAATGAGCCGAAACGTGGAATTGGCGCGACATCTTTTGACCGTATTGCGGTAAATGCATTAGAAGCAGATCGTTCGATTTTCGATGCGTTGTCAGAAGTTGATTTTATGGGTCTTCCAGGGAAAGCAACGAATGCAGCGATTCATTTCCATGCAATGATTAAAAACTTAACACAGCAACAAGAATTCATGTCAGTAACTGAATTAGTAGAAGCAATTCTAGACAAATCAGGTTATCGTGAGATGTTAAAAACAGAAAAAACAATTGAAGCACAAAGTCGTTTAGAAAATATTGATGAGTTCTTATCCGTTACACAAGCTTTTGAGAAACAAAGCGATGATAAGTCACTAGTTGCCTTCTTAACGGATTTAGCGTTAATTGCAGATATCGATACATTAGGAAAAGATGAAAATGAAAAAGAAAAAGGAGCAGGCGTTGTTTTAATGACGATGCACTCTGCTAAAGGGCTAGAATTCCCAGTCGTATTCATTATTGGTATGGAGGAAAATATCTTCCCTCACTCACGTTCAATTGCGGATAATGACGAAATGGAAGAAGAACGTCGTTTAGCTTATGTAGGAATTACACGTGCAGAACAGCAACTGTACATTACATGTGCTCAAGCACGTACGTTATTCGGTCGTAGTAGCTTCAATAGTCCATCGCGTTTCATTAAAGAAATCTCTCCTGAAATCATGGAAGAACTTTCGCATACATCGGCAGATATGGGGCAAAGTACGGCTTCTTCAACGCCAAGAAGAGCCGCATCAGGTTACCGTAAAGCAGCGGTTACTGGTCCAAATCTAAAAACAACGACTACATTAAAAGAATCTGGTGGAGACAAGCTTTCATGGGCAGCAGGTGACAAAGCCTCTCATAAAAAATGGGGCGTTGGTACAGTCGTCAGTGTGCGTGGTGAAGGTGAAGGAATGGAATTGGATATTGCATTCCCAAGTCCAACAGGCATCAAACGCTTACTTGCGAAATTCGCACCAATTGACAAAGTATAATTGATAGATGGAGGCACATTATGGATAAAAAACAACTGGAACAAAAAGTAGCGGAATACAATAAGCTATTAAGCGAATATGGCTATGCCTACTATGTGCTGGATCAACCAGTCGTATCTGATAATGTTTACGACCAAATGCTACATGAACTGATTGCGATTGAAGAAGCGAATCCGGAATTGATTTATCCGGATTCGCCAACGCAACGTGTCGGTGGAGAAGTATTAAAAGGATTTAATAAAATTGAGCATCGTTATCCGATGTTAAGCTTAGGCAATGCATTTAATGAACGTGATTTACGTGATTTTGATGCACGCGTACGAGCATCAGTCGGCGATTATTTTTCATATATGTGTGAATTGAAAATTGATGGTTTAGCAATTTCACTAATCTATCAAGATGGATTACTTCAAACCGGTGCAACACGTGGGAACGGAACGATTGGTGAGGATATTACTGAGAATTTGAAAACAGTTCATTCTGTGCCATTACGTTTAAACAAAGCCATCTCGATTGAAGCACGTGGCGAATGCTATATGCCGAAAAAATCATTTGCGAACTTGAATAAACTAAGAGAAGAAAATGGTGAAGAATTATTTGCTAACCCACGTAATGCAGCAGCAGGTTCATTACGTCAGCTAGATCCTAAAATTGCAGCAAGTCGTAATTTAGCTACATTCATTTATGCGCTTGGTGGCAATGGAGAGGACTATGATTTAACAAGCCATAGTGAAACATTGGACTTTATGGATAAGCTAGGTTTCCAAACGAATCATGAGCGCCAAAAATGTTCTACGATTGAAGATGTCTTAGCTTATATTGAAGAATGGACAGCGAAACGTTCTGAATTAGCCTATGAAATTGATGGAATCGTCATTAAAGTGGACCGCTTTGATCATCAGCAAGAACTTGGATTTACAGCAAAAGCACCTAAATGGTCAATTGCCTATAAGTTCCCTGCCGAAGAGGTTGTGACAAAGGTGCTAGATGTTGATTTAACCGTCGGACGTACAGGGGTTGTCACACCAACAGCAATTTTAGAGCCCGTACTAGTAGCAGGCACAACGGTTCAAAGAGCGACACTTCATAATGAAGATGTCATTCGTGAAAAGGATATTCGTATTGGCGATTTTGTCATCATTCGTAAAGCGGGAGATATCATTCCAGAAGTGAAAGAAGTCATGCTTGACCAACGTCCTGAAGGATTAGAGCCATTCAAAATGCCGACAAATTGTCCAGCATGTGATAGTGAATTAGTCCGTTTAGAAGAGGAAGTTGCACTGCGCTGTGTGAATCCACAATGCTTTGCTCAAATAGCAGAAGGTATTTCACATTTTGTCTCTAGAAATGCAATGAATATTGATGGTCTCGGTGAACGTGTAGTGGAGCAATTGCTACGTGAAGAGTTAATTAAAGACGTGTCAGATTTATACACATTGAATAAAGAGGACGTTTTAGCGATGGATCGTATGGGCGAAAAATCTGTTCAGAATTTATTGGATGCGATTGAAGCATCAAAATCCAATTCATTGGAACGTTTATTATTTGGTCTAGGTATTCGTCATGTCGGTTCAAAGGCTGCAAAAATATTAGCAGAGCGCTTTGAAACAATGGATTCATTAGCAAATGCCGAGAAGTTCGAATTGCTAAATATTGACGGATTAGGTGAAAAGATTGCTGATTCGATACTAGCTTACTTTAATAAACAAGAAGTTCGCGATTTAATCGAACGTTTACGCGGATTAAACGTCAATTTATATTATACTGGTAAGAAAGTGAACACCGAAGATATCGACAGTGTATTTAACGGGAAGGTCATTGTATTAACTGGTAAGCTTTCACAACTAAAACGTCAGGAAGCACAAGCGAAAATTGAGGAGCTTGGAGGTAAAGTGACTGGCAGTGTCAGCAAAAAAACAGATTTAGTTATTGCTGGTGAAGAAGCTGGTTCTAAGCTCGCAAAAGCGGAGCAACTTGGTGTAGAAGTTTGGGATGAAGCAAGACTAGTTGAAGAATTATCAAAATAAAGGAGTCCTTAAATATGAAAAGAGTTCGCTGGATTCCAGCACTACTTGCAGCGGCATTATTAGCTGGCTGTACGAGTCCATTATCAAAAGACTCAAAAGAGGTTGTTACACAAACAAAGGATGATAGTGAATCAACAATTATTCCAAATACAACAATTGATGGGCAATACTATCGTACGCTTCTACCTTATAAAGAAAGTGCGAGTCGCGGATTAATCGTTTCAAATATTTATTCGAACTATGATATTAGAGAAGCAGAGTCTGGTTTGACACGTATTTCTAGAAAAATGTATGATCCTGAAAAATACTTCTTCCAAGAAGGGCAATATTTAGATAAAGACACACTGACATCTTGGTTAGCCCGTAGTAATCAGGATGAATTGGGCTTAAATCCAAGTGATAAAGGATTAACACCAACGCAACGCGCGAAAAAAGCACCTATATATTTAGCACATATTGTGGAACAAGATTATTTAACACAGTCGGGCAAAAATAAAGTGAAGCTTTCTGGTATTTCAATTGGTTTAGCATTGAACTCTGTATACTACTATCAAAAAGAAGATTTTGGTGCAACGTATGATGAACCAATTAAAGATGATGTATTAGAAGCCAAAGGGAAAACGATAGCGAAGCAAGTGGTTCAACGTTTACGTGCCATCGAAGGTTTAGCGAATGTGCCAATTACGGTCGGCCTATTTAAACAATCAGCACGTGGAGAAATTATACCGGGTACATACATTGCCTATAGTGAGGTTGGCGAAGGTAAAACAACGTTGAAAGATTGGAAAGAGCTGAAGGAAACGTATCTACTATTCCCAATGTCGAATCCAAGTGATCAGTATCGCGAAGTAAATGATAATTTCAAAGCTTTCAAAGAGAAAATTAATGGGTACTTCACAAATTCAGCGAATATTATTGGTACCGGTTATTATACACAGGATAAAGTCCAAAGCTTGAAAATTGAAATTCCAATTAAATTCTATGGTTCCTCTGAAATTACAGGATTTACTCAGTTTGCTTCCTCTGAAGTATTAAAACAGTTCCCTAAAGACTTGAGAGTCGAGCTTAGTGTGACTTCTGTAAATGGTCCTGAGGCATTAATTGTGAAAGAAAGTAATGCGACGGAAACATATATTCATTTATACAATGAATAATAAATAATAAATATTTAAGAAACATTCACTTTTAGCTTCTACGTATTTGTATTTTCAAATACGTAGAAGCGGGGTGGGTGTTTTTTCATTTAGTTGCTAAGAATAGGAGAAATGCAGTGTAGTAGCGTGTTAAAGGATTATTTTAAATCGTGCATATTTCTGTGAAATTAGATCAACTTTGTGAATAAAGTAAAAACTTTAAAAAAACCCTTTATTTTCAAGTGATTATGACCACTTTATCGAGTAAAAGCACCTTGCCTACACTATAACAGAAATGATATCATCATAGGTATGGTTATCGAATTTGGAGGTGTAATAAATGGCAAATATTTCAGTAGAAGAAGTTAAACACGTTGCGAATCTTGCTCGTCTTGCAATTACAGAAGAGGAAGCAGAACGTTTTGCAGGTCAACTTGGTGCAATCACTGATTTTGCAACACAATTGAACGAATTAGACACAACGAATGTAGAACCTACAACTCATGTTCTTCCACTTGTGAACGTACTTCGTGAAGATGTTGCAGTAAAAGGTTTACCACGCGAATTGATGATGAAAAACGTCAAAGACCAACAAGATGGTCTTGTTAAAGTACCACCAATCATGGCGGACTAATTATTTTTAAGGAGGAACAAACAGATGTCATTGTTTAAACATACATCTGCTGAACTGCAAGAACTTCTTAAAAATAAAGAAGTAACAATTGCAGATTTAACAGCAGAAGCATTTGCTCGCATCGAAGCAGTTGACGGCGAAATTGGTGCATTTTTAGCACTTAACAAGGAAGCAGCAACAGCTCAAGCTAGCGAAATGGAGCAAGTACCTTTCGAACAACGTGGACCACTTTTTGGTCTTCCAATCGGAGTAAAAGATAATATCGTAACTGAAGGACTAGAGACTACATGTGCTTCTAAAATTTTAGAAGGATTCAACCCAATCTATGATGCAACTGTTGTGCGTAAATTACGCGAAGCAGGTATGGTCACTGTTGGTAAAGTAAACATGGATGAATTCGCTATGGGTTCTGCAAATGAAAACTCTAGCATCAAACCAGTTCACAACCCATGGAACTTAAATCATGTACCAGGTGGGTCTTCAGGTGGTTCAGCAGCAGCAGTAGCAGCAGGCGAAGTACCATTCACATTAGGTTCTGATACAGGTGGTTCAATCCGTCAACCAGCAGCATACTGTGGTGTAGTAGGAATGAAACCTACATACGGACGTGTATCTCGTTTTGGTTTAGTTGCATTTGCATCTTCTTTAGACCAAATCGGACCAATCACTCGTAATGTACGTGACAATGCTTTATTACTTCAAGCGATTTCAGGCGTTGATGAACACGATTCAACTTCTGCAAACGTTGACGTACCAAAATTTGCTGACGCTATTACTGGCGACATCAAAGGATTAAAAGTAGCTGTTCCAAAAGAATACCTTGCTGAAGGTGTATCTGAAGGCGTTCGTAAAAACGTTTTAGCTGCAATCGAAAAATTAAAAGAACTAGGTGCTACAGTTGACGAAGTTTCACTTCCACACTCTAAATACGCTCTGGCTGCTTACTATATTATTTCATCTTCTGAAGCATCATCTAACCTTTCACGTTTCGACGGTATCCGTTACGGTTTCCGTGCAGAAGCAGATAACTTAGAAGATCTTTATTTACAAACACGTGCGCAAGGCTTCGGTGACGAAGTAAAACGTCGTATCATGTTAGGTACTTACTCATTATCAGCAGGTACTTACGATGCTTACTACAAAAAAGCACAACAAGTTCGTACACTAATCAAACAAGATTTCGATAAAGTATTCGAAGAGTATGATGTAATCGTTGGACCAACAACTCCAACAACTGCATTCAAACTTGGTGAAAACATCGAAGATCCAATGACAGTATATGCAAATGATATTTTAACTGTTCCAATTAACCTTGCAGGTGTACCAGCAATCTCAATCCCATGTGGATTTGATGGCGACTTACCAGTAGGTTTACAAATCATTGGTAACTACTTCGAAGAAGGCACAATCTACAACGTAGCAGATGCTTTTGAAAAAGTAACAAACTTCAATGAAAAAACACCTCAAACTTGGGAGGTAAAATAACATGACAAATTTTGAAACAGTTATTGGTTTAGAAATTCACGTTGAGCTAAAAACACAATCTAAAATTTTCTCTCAATCACCAAACCACTTTGGTGCTGAACCTAATACAAATACTTCAGTAGTAGACCTTGGGTACCCAGGTGTTTTACCTGTAGTAAATAAAGAAGTTGTTAACTATGCAATGCGTGCAGCTCTTGCATTAAACATGGATATCAACCAACACACTAAATTTGACCGTAAAAACTACTTCTATCCTGATAATCCGAAAGCATACCAAATTTCACAATTTGATAAGCCAATCGGTGAAAATGGGTGGGTAGATATTGAAGTTGATGGCGTTAAAAAACGTATCGGAATCACTCGTCTACACATGGAAGAAGATGCGGGTAAATTAACTCACGGTAAAACTTCTTCATTAGTCGATTACAACCGTCAAGGTACGCCTTTAGTTGAAATCGTTTCTGAACCAGATATCCGTACACCAGAAGAAGCATATGCTTACCTTGAAAAAGTAAAAGCAATCATTCAATACACTGGTGTTTCTGATGTACGCATGGAAGAGGGTTCATTACGCTGTGATGCCAACATCTCTATCCGTCCTTACGGTCAAGAAGAATTCGGTACAAAAGCAGAGCTTAAAAACTTAAACTCATTCAACTTTGTACGTAAAGGTCTTGAATACGAAGAAAAACGTCAAGCAGCTGTATTAAATGGTGGCGGTGAAATCAAACAAGAAACACGTAAGTTTGATGAAAAAACGGGTAAAACAATTTTAATGCGTGTCAAAGAAGGTACGGACGATTACCGTTACTTCCCAGAGCCTGACTTAGTAAATATTGAGATTTCTGACGAATGGTTAGAACGCGAAAAAGCTTTAATCCCTGAATTACCAGATGCGCGTCAAGCACGCTATGTATCTGAATTCAAATTACCAGCATACGATGCGCATGTATTAACACTTTCTAAAGATACAGCTGACTTCTTCGAAGCAACTGTAGCTGCAGGTGCGGATGCAAAACTTGCGTCTAACTGGTTAATGGGTGAAGTAAATGCTTACTTAAATGCTGAATCAAAAGAACTTGCTGATACAGCATTAACACCAGAAGGCTTAGCTGGTATGGTTAAACTAATCTCTGCTGATACAATTTCATCTAAAATTGCTAAAAAAGTTTTCAAAGAGTTAGTTGAAAATGGTGGCAATGCAGAAGAAATCGTAAAAGCTAAAGGTTTAGTACAAATTTCTGATACTGGTGCTTTATTGAAAATGGTAACAGAAGTATTAGACAACAACGCACAATCAATCGAAGACTTCAAAAATGGTAAAGACCGCGCAATTGGATTCTTAGTAGGCCAAATTATGAAAGCTTCACGTGGACAAGCAAACCCACAAATCATTAATAAATTACTAATCGAAGAAATGAACAAACGTTAATTCGAGAAGTTTTTAACTGGGTATTAGGATAGAAACCCTTTAAAATGACTATAAAACGAGAAATGGCTGAGTAAATGCCGTTTCTCGTTTTTTTATATGTACATAGTTGAGTGTTTATTTTTGTATTTGCGTTGAAAAAATTTTTTTTGGATAATTTGTGTTACTTTAGACACTTTTTAACATAACAAAAATGGTATAACATTTACATTATTTTAACAAATGAAACATTAATTTACTAAAAGAAACTTTTTAGTCATGAATTACGTTTAAAGTAATAGAAATGATTGAAGGAGGAGTGGACATGTCAAAGCTGCATGCAAAGGCGTTCGTATACCATTTTGGAAATACATTATTTTATTTCTCGATACTCGTTCTTTTGGTATTAATCTACGGGTTCCATGATATGAGTGCTGGTCCATTCATATATACGGAATTTTAGAGAGGAAGTGATTCTATGAATTTGCTACAGCAAATGGCTGAAGTTGTAGTAGCAAGTCCGAATAAGGTAGCTTACCAAGTAGGTGCTGAAGTGCTTACCTATGGTGAACTTTGGGAACAATCCAATGCAGTAGCGGATCGGATAGTAGTAAAAAAATTACCTAAACATTGCCCAATTGTTGTTTACGGACATATGTCACCTCATCAAATCATAGCGTTTATAGGCGTAGTGAAGGCTGGTCACCCCTATATTCCAATAGATATTTCCATACCTAGTGATAGAATTATACATATTATAAAAGCAGCAAATTCACCTTTAGTCCTTACATCTGAGCCGTTTAATCTGGCGATAGAGAGTGAGGCAGTGGAGATAGCAGATTTAATTTTAACAGGTGAAAAAACAAAGGACTATAAAGAAAGATGGATTAGTGAAGAAGAAGTATTTTATATTATTTATACATCTGGTAGTACAGGAAACCCGAAAGGTGTACAAATTTCACATTCAAATTTGATGAGCTTTGTTCATTGGTTAAAGGTCAACTGTATTCTTTCAGAAGGTGTGTATTTAAACCAAGCACCTTACTCTTTTGATTTATCCGTGATGGATTTATATCCATCTCTCACCTCAGGTAGTAAACTTCATGCGATTACTAAATCACAAATTGAAAATGCCTCATTATTATTTAAGGAATTAGAAGATTCGAAAATAAAAATTTGGACATCAACCCCCTCTTTCGTAAAAATCTGTTTAATGAACCCTCAGTGGGATGCAGTGCAGATGCCCTATTTAACAACCTTCCTTTTTTGCGGAGAAGTATTACCACATCAAGTAGCAACAGCTTTAAGTGAAAGATTTCCACAAGCAAAAATTTATAATTTATATGGACCAACAGAGACGACAGTTGCTGTTTCCGCAGTTGAAATAACGAAGGACATATTACTGCGTTACAAGCAGCTGCCAATTGCCAGAGTAACTTCATCGGTAGTTAAAATAGCAGATGAAAATTCAGATAGACTTTCAAATGGTGAGAAAGGAGAAATCACTGTTTGGGGCCCGACTGTAAGTAAGAAAGGCTATTTATTCGATGCACAACAAAGTATGAAAGTATTTAAGAACGTGCTAGGCGAACGAATGTATAAGACGGGTGACTTAGCTTATGAAAAGGATGGTTTTATCTTTTATGCAGGTCGTTCAGATTTTCAAATAAAATTGCATGGTTATCGTATGGAAATCGAAGAAATTGAAAAGCAAATTGAAAATTTGGATGAAGTTATGGGATGTATCGTCATTCCTATCAAAAAAGGTGATGAAATTATATCTCTCACAGCTTGTGTTGTGTTGAAAGAATCAATTGTTGAAACATCATTTCTTCAGACACGAAAATTAAAACGTCTATTGGAGAGTCGGATGCCAAGTTATATGATTCCGAAAAAAATCCTATATATGGAAGTGTTTCCTCTTACAATGAATGGAAAAGTAGATCGCAAAAGAATGGCAGTTGAAATGAACTTATGATTCCTTATAGTAGTTTTCTATTTTTCTTTATCCTATTTTTCTTTTTGATACCTAGCATTGTTTTAGGACTATTAGGAAAATCCGCTAAAAAGTATAATCTCTTTATTTCGATTGTCATTTTAGCGTTGATTTTTGGAATTGATATGGCTGATTTCAGTATAAATGAGAAGTCTGTTCTATCAATCATTCTTTTTACAATCTTTCAAATTAGTTTAATCAAGGGCTATCACATATATCGATTGAGAAAAAATAGTACGGCTCTCTTCGTAATGGCTGTACTCTTGGCGATTGCCCCCTTAATTGTTGTGAAAGTATTACCTTTTTTCAATCTTCATATTTTCGGATTTTTAGGGGTTTCATATATTACTTTTAAGGCTGTACAAATGATTATGGAAATACGAGATGGCATGATGAAAAAACAGAGTATCTCCATTTCAGAATTAATCTATTTTCTGTTATTTTTCCCGACAATATCTTCAGGGCCAATAGACCGCTGGAAACGATTTGATAAGGATTTTCATCAAACACTGCCTACTGCCGAGTATGCCGATTTACTCAGCAAAGGAATACATCATATATTTTTAGGCTTTTTGTATAAATTCATTATTGCTTTTTTTCTATACAATAAATTATTGCTCTTTTTGCCTGATCAAAATTTCGGCATGTTGAGTATAGGAGAAGGTAATATTTTATATATGTATGTTTATAGTTTCTATTTATTTTTTGATTTTGCTGGTTATAGCCACTTTGCCATTGGATTTAGTTATATTCTAGGCATTAAAACACCGAAAAATTTCAATTTACCGTTTATTAGTCGGAATATTAAAGACTTTTGGAATCGTTGGCATATGAGCTTATCTTTTTGGTTTCGCGATTATGTTTATATGCGCTTCGTCTTTTGGATGACAAAAAAGAAATGGATTAAAAATCGTTATATTGTTTCATATCTAGGTTATTTCTTATTGTTTTTCTTAATGGGGATTTGGCATGGGCTAGAATTCCATTTTATAGCCTATGGGTTATATCATGCATTGCTTATCATTTGTTTTGATAAATTTGAACGCTGGAATAAGAAGAAAAAAGTTTGGAAAGATAATAAATGGACGCATGCAATTGCTGTAATCACGACATTCCACTTTATCTGCTTTGGGTTTTATATATTTTCAGGACAATTATTCTAAATACAATGATGAGGAGTGTTTTAGATGAATAAAGAAAAATTATTAATGATTTTAGCTGAGGTATGTGAGGATCAAATCATTTTTGAAGAAATGGATTTGGATTTATTCGAAGAGGGCCTATTGGATTCATTTGGTACGATTAATCTGCTAGTAGAAATTGAGGACCAATTAGGTATTAATGTACCGATTACGGAATTTAATCGTGAGGAATGGAATACACCAAATCGTATTTTTGAGAGATTAACTGAAAGGGTATGAAAAAAAGAACTTTTCTATCGTTTGTAATTGCTCTTATATGTTTTTTTGTTTTTCTATTTTTTCCTAATAAACTATTAGAAAAACAGATTTCCGATGAACAAGTAAATCGTGCGAAAACGGAGATGAATCCACTGGTCTATCAGGGGAGTTTGATGCAATCATGTATGCTAAAGCAACCGAATATGATGCCTATTTTTGGCTCATCAGAGTTAGTGCGTTTTGATCCATTTCATCCATATAATTATACGAAAGCAAAAGAAACACCCTATGATACATATTTAATTGGGCGTGGTGGAACGCAAAGTATTATTCATTTTTTAAATATTGCTGAGCAAGGTGAAAATTTAAAAGGGAAAAAAGTGATTTTTATTATTTCGCCTCAATGGTTTACTAACAAAGGAATTGATGAACATCATTTTTCACCGAATTATTCGATGCTACAAGCCTATGATTTAGCTTTTAATAAAACGATGGATAAAAAATTGAAAGTGAAGGCGATGAAGCGTTTACTAACATTTGATGAGATTTCAAGAGACCCCGTTTTACGGACAATGTATGAATCGGAAATTTCGACGCATAAAAATAAAAAAGCAATGGGGATTTTTGCGAAAAATATTGGTTTTTTTACAAGACAGCTTCAACATAAAAAAGATTTATATTATTCATTATTTATTGGCAAAGACACAAAAAATTTACGAGCTAATCCAGAGTTAGTGAAGGGGAAAACATTTCAACAACAGATTCTGGCAGCAGAAGAATATGGCGCTAATTTTGTAAATAATGAGTTTGGAATTAAGAAAGCCATGTATAATCGAAAAATAAAACCGAATTTATCAAAGCTTAAAAATTATAAAAAAAGGGATAGCTACTTGTATTCTCCAGAGTATAAAGATTTTCAATTAGTCATGGATGCGTTGAAGGATGTAGGCGCAGATACTCTATTCATTAGTATTCCGATGAATGCGAGATGGGCTGATTTTACTGGTATTAATGAAGAAAAAAGAGTGGCTTATTATGAAAAAATGAATCGCTTGCTCGCGCAGTCAGGCCAAACTTATGTGGATTTATCCAGTCATGAAAATGATCGTTATTTTATGTCAGATACCATTCATATCGGATGGAAGGGATGGGTTTACGTAGACAAGGCGATGGATGATTTTTGGTATGATAAAAAATAATACGTATAAACCTGTGTTTTTGACATGTAAAAAGAAGTAATCGTGAGTAGGCGATTACTTCTTTTTTAACTAGCTTTTCGTCAGTTTTTTTTGACGAATGAGTAGGGCGATACCATAAAGGCAGGCGATGGTAGAAATACTTGCGAGCATGTAGTAGAAAACATGACCACCAAATTCATTGTAGACAAAGCCACCTACTGCAGAGGAAATAATACCTGAAACGCCGAAGAATAAAAGGGCAAGTAAGGTTTGACCTGTCGCACGCCATTCTCTCGGTACAATTTGATATAAGTACTGAATCGCAGCTGTATAGAAAATTGGGAATGTCAGCATCTGAAGTACTTGTACAGCAATTAACGCGTAGGGATTATCAACTAATGCAGATAATAGGAAACGCACCGCATAGAAGAAAATTGCAATAGTAATCAATAGAAGCTCCTTGCCTTTTTTTAGCCAAAGGAAGCTTAAAGCGAAGATGATAATTTCTGTTGCAGCGGAAATGAAGAACGCCAAGCCGACTAATTTTGTATCGCCATGTAAGGTACCAATATGAATACCTAAAAAAGTATCATTCATGCGTGCAGGAATCGATGCGATAAAAACTAATAATAGAAATAATTGCATTTCACGATTGGCTAGTACATTTTTCAACCCTTGAATAGTAACGGGTACAGGGCTAGTAGGGACATCATTCAACATCAGTACGATGATGAAGCAAATAAGGCCAAGCCCACCAAAGAGATAGGAAATGCTCCCCATCCCAAACCAATCCATTACGTACCCAACAATTAAGGCAAGTACGGCATAGCCAAGCGCGCCATATGTACGAACAGAACCATAGGAAATTTTCAGTGTTTCTGCAGTAGTGAAACTAAGTGATTCACTTAACGGATCGAGTGGCATTAAAAATGCATAGACGATTAGTGTTAATAAAATAATGGTTGTGACACTAGACATTTGATAGAGGAAGAACCCACCAATTGTCGTAAAGAATACAAGAATTAGAATCACTTTACGAACTGTTTTCAAACGGTCGCTGACCATGCCCCAAATAGGCTGTGCAATGATAGTAATAAAACCACCCGCACTAATAATGAAACCAACCTTCGTTTCACTAATGCCTTGA
The DNA here is from genome assembly GCA_018065935.1 of Candidatus Kurthia equi. Lineage (GTDB taxonomy): Bacteria > Bacillota > Bacilli > Bacillales_A > Planococcaceae > Kurthia > Kurthia equi. The sequence goes on along the minus strand of JAGHSJ010000383.1, from coordinate 3,523 downwards.
GCTTTCATAAATACAGGCAAGAATGGAATGAAGAGTGCAAGTAAACCAAAGAATAGAAAGTTATAACTTTTTAATAATGCTTTCTGGATAAAATCAAATCCTTTCAAAATACTGGATAACTGATTTATTTTACCTGAAAAATAGCATAATAGAAACCCTATAATTTCTATAAATAGTCAAGGGAATCGTAATTTGCTACAATGGAAGGAGAAAGAATTGGAGGGGTCGAGATGAAAACTGTACAGCAATATTTCGAAACAGCTACACCAATCGAACAGTATATGGATGAAATGACAACCTTAAAAGAGGAAGCATTTAAAATCTATAATAATTTTAGTATTCAAGATGATAGCAATGATTTACAGCTTGTAAAAGACAAATCTCCACATATTTTAGTCATTACTGAAAACTGGTGTGGGGATGCCATGATTAATAACTCGATTTTACGTAGATTGGCAGAGCAAACAGATTTAGATGTTCGCTGTGTGTTACGTGATGAGGATACGGATTTAATTGATCAGTTTTTAACAAATGGTGGTCGTGCGATTCCAATCTATGTATTTTTAAATGACGCAGGTGAAGTAATTGGTAAATGGGGTCCTCGTGCACCAGAACTTCAACAAAACGTGATGAATTTACGCAGTGAGTTACCAGATAAAGAAGATCCACAATTTGAACAAGCTCAAAAAGACTTGTATCAAGGCATTAATGAACAATATACAACGAACGAGAAGTTTTGGAACTGGGTATATAACAGTCAAAAAGCGGCTCTATTAGACGCACTGAAATAAACAATTTGCGTAAAATGACCGTATTACGTTAAAATGAGTTTCTATGAGTTGGATAACTTAAGTCTTTTTTACGACTAAGGAACTCATATGGCTATAAATTCGTTGTAATATAATCAGAGCAAATAAAAGAAGTGAGAAGGTAGATCGATGAAGAAAGCACGTATCATTTATAATCCAACCTCTGGTAGAGAAGCTTTTAAAAAGCATTTACCAGAGGTTTTAGAACGATTTGAAGTTGCAGGCTATGAAACATCATGCCATGCAACTACAAGTGCAGGTGATGCCACTAACGCTGCTCGTGAAGCCGTTAAAAGAAATTTTGATATTATCGTTGCTGTAGGTGGCGATGGCACACTTAATGAAGTTGTTGCAGGTGTAAGTGAATTTGAAAAACAACCGAAACTGGGTTTAATCCCTATGGGAACAACAAATGACTTTGCACGTGCAGTGAAAATTCCACGTGACATCACTAAAGCAGTAGATATTATTTTACAAGGCGACTCGATTCCAGTTGATGTCGGTTTAGCAAATGACCGCCACTTTATTAATATTGCAGGTGGTGGACGTATTACTGAATTGACATATGAAGTCCCAAGTAAATTAAAAACAATGATTGGTCAGCTTGCTTACTATGTAAAAGGGATCGAAATGCTCCCATCAATCAAACCAACAAAAATGCATATTGAGTATGATGGAGAGGTTTTTGACGATGAGGCAATGATGTTCTTAATCGGTTTAACCAACTCAGTTGGAGGCTTTGAAAAATTAGCCCCCGATTCAAGCATGAATGATGGGAAATTCTCTGTATTCATTTTGAAAAAATGTAATATTGCAGATTTCATTAAAATCTTATCATTAGCTGTACGCGGTGATCATTTAAAAGATTCACATATTATCTATGCAAAAGCGAGTAAAGTAACTGTGCATTCAGATGATAAAATTCAACTGAATTTAGATGGTGAATACGGTGGCGATGCGCCTGCAGTTTTCACGAATTTAAAACAGCATATCGAGCTTTTTGTTCCAATTGAAGAAATTAGCGAAGAAGATCGTATTGCCAAAGGCGATAAATAGATTCCAAAAAAGGTTTAGAATGTACGTCATTCTAAATCTTTTTTTATGGTTTTTTAATAATGGTCGGCTTTCTTTTGAAACGCAACTATTCATGGTACAATAGAGAAATTGAAATGGAGGACGTAATAATTATGACTGCACCTGTAACAAAAAATGACCGTATAACGGTTTATATAGAAGACTTAACTCATGATGGCGCTGGCGTGGCGAAAGTAGATGGCTTCCCACTATTTATCCAAGGTGGCCTACCAGAAGAAAAAGCACAAGTACATGTTTTAAAAACATTAAAAAACTATGGTTTTGCTAAAATCATTGAAATTATTGAACCTTCACCTTATCGTGTAGAAGCACCTTGCCCAATCTTTAATCAATGTGGTGGCTGTCAGCTTCAACATATGTCATATGAAGGTCAAATGACATGGAAACAAAATATGGTCGCAAATGTGATGAAACGTATTGGGAAAATTGATGTACCTGTTCATCCAGTGAAAGGCATGACAGAACCTTGGCACTACCGCAATAAAGCGCAAATTCCATTTGGCTTAAACGGTGAAGTTCCTGTAGCAGGTTTTTACAAAACAAAATCACATGCGATTGTCGATACAGACCGCTGCCTTATCCAATCGGGTGAAGCAGATGCAATTTTAGCAGGCTTAAAACCACGTCTTTGGGCACTAGGCTTAACACCATATAATGAACAAACAAAAACAGGTTCATTACGCCATGTCGTTGTTCGCACAGCGAAAACTACCAATCAAGTAATGGTGGTTCTTGTGACAAAAGGGCGAAAGCTGAAGAAAAAAGAAGAAATCATTGATGTCATTCGTGAACTAGTTCCGAATGTCACATCGATTATGCAAAATATAAATGGGCAAGATACGAATGTTATCTTCGGTAACGATACGAATTTATTATGGGGCGAAGAAGTCATTGAAGACCATATCGGTGATGTACGTTTTGAAATATCAGCACGTTCTTTCTATCAAGTCAACCCAATCCAAACGAAGGTTTTATATGACCAAGCACTTGAATATGCAGCGTTAACAGGTGAAGAAACAGTCATTGATGCCTACTGTGGTATCGGTACGATTTCTTTATTCTTAGCGAAAAATGCCAAGTCAGTTATGGGTGTTGAAATTGTGCCACAAGCGATTGAAGATGCAAAACGCAACGCCAAACTAAATGGCTTTACGAACACATTCTTCGAAGCAGGCCCAGCAGAAGAAGTGATTCCACGCTGGTACAAAGAAGGCAAAACAGCCGATGTCTTAATGGTCGACCCACCACGTAAAGGGTGCGACGAAGCCTTATTAAACACAATCCTAGAACAAAAACCGAAAAAAGTTGTTTACGTATCATGTAACCCCGCTACGCTAGCCCGCGACCTACGCATACTAGAAGACGGCGGCTACAAAACACAAGAAGTACAACCAGTCGACATGTTCCCACACACAGCACATTGTGAAGCAGTTGCATGGTTGGAGTTAGTGTAATTACAGTTTAAGAAAATGAATGAATGAGACCCGAATCCTTAGTGGATTCGGGTTTTTGTGTGGAAATTTCAAATAGGATAATGATATAAAAAATGGGAAATTATTAAAAAAGATAACTCATTTTCGTTTGAAGTGAGTTTTTATGATTATTATTAAATAGAGAAA
>JAGHSJ010000341.1 GCA_018065935.1 Candidatus Kurthia equi | reverse complement strand
AAATATAGAACCGTAGGAACTACGGGGATAGCTTAGCAAACAAGAGAAACCTCTGTGAGTAAAGAAATACGCTTGCAAGTATGCTCTATTCCTAAGAATCTCGTGACTTCAGTCATGAGAGGTTCAAATGAGTATGTGAAGGATATTTTCGTATAGTTTTAATCTGATGAGTTGTGAGACTTATAAATTATAGCCAATCTCCGAATGTAAGGTAGATAAATAATCAGAGGGAACAAGTAAATAAATCCAAAGACACAATTTTGCAATATTTGTACGTCAATTTATTTAAAATTGGTATGTAATTGGAAATTTGTAAAGTGAAGGAAGTATAATGAATGTGATAAGAGGAGGGAATATATGAAGAAATATCTAGGTATTTTTATGGTAATGTTTGCGCTTATACTTAGTGGTTGTGGTTCTAGTGCAGCAAAGCAATCAGACAAGGAGAAGGTTTCTACAAAACAATTAATCATACCTAAAGCCGACTTTTATGAATATGTATATATTCAAGGCTTAAATGATGAAGGCGTGCCTTCAGAAGATACGCGTATGACAATTTCAGATATTACAATTGTAAAAGATACATTAGCATTAGTAGATCGTTTGGTTGTAATGAGACCAAAATATGAAAAAGATATTGAATCAGTGAAACAACTAAGAGAAAAAGGGAGCTATATTTTAGGTTTTGGCGATACAAAAGATTTCCGTGGCCAAACATATAGTATCTATCTATTGAAGGATGGAACATTTTATTATCAGGATACATTAGGTGGTACAGAAATCATGTATGTGACTATTGATAAACATGAGGATATTTTGAAGGAAATTAAAGAAAAACTAAATGTTAATTTTTAATAATCCCTCTTTTATATTTTAAAAAAGAAGTTATCTATTAATAGTTTGAGCATTAAATTGAAAAGAGTGTTCGTTCCTATAGTATAGGAGCGAACACTCTTTTGTAGGTAAGAATTAAATTCCAAACTCTTTTTTTACCCAATCCTCAGCCTCTGACCAATGCTGTAAACGAATAACATTGCGTGGAGTTGATTCTCTATTATAGGGTGCATCAAATAGTATGACGGGGATATCAAGCTCTTCGGCAAGCATTACTGCATTGGCATGTTTGTCTTCAAAAAATAATTCAACGCCTTGTTTACGGGCAGCGATTACTTTACTAGCATTACCAACAATCTCAAGCGCGTCGTAAGGGATTTTAGAACTATGCAACCATTTTTTCGTAACAGATGTTGCATTTTCCTCACGAGCAGTAATGAAATTTAACTTTGTTGAAGGATACCAGTTGTTTAGAATACGAACAACTTCCTGCTGAACAGGAGGGTTTTTATACATACTTAATTCTGTGGCCTTAAACCATTCATAAAATGTATCTTGATCTACTGGCAAAGCCTTTGATAAATCATATTGCTTGATGTCATCTAGAATAAGGTTTGTATTGAATTTCTTATTGATAAACGGAAGAAGGAATTCTTGAGCAGTAACAGTACCGTCAATATCTATTCCAAAACTATACTTTTTATTCAAAGAAATATACCCCCAAAATTAATTATTTAAAGCTTTTTTAGCCTTCTCTTCTGCTTCTTTAGCATAGTGAGCTTCTGCTAATAGGTCGATTTCTTTTTTCAATTCTTCTACCATTGTTTCTTCTGGAACTTTACGGACTGTTTTACCGTGACGGAATAATAAACCTTCTCCACGTGCACCAGCAATACCGATATCTGCTTCACGAGCTTCACCAGGACCGTTAACAGCACATCCAAGTACAGAAACTTTAATTGGTGCTTTAATAGTTTGTAAATACTCTTCTACTTCATTGGCAATTGAAATTAAATCAATTTCAATACGTCCACAAGTAGGGCAAGAAATTAATGTAGGAATATTTGAAGCTAAACCATAAACTTTTAATAATTCACGTGCAACTTTAATTTCTTCAACCGGATCAGCAGATAAAGAAATACGCATCGTATTACCAATACCTTTACTTAAAATCGCACCAAGACCAGCAGCAGATTTTATTGTACCTGAGAATAGTGTTCCTGACTCAGTAATGCCTAAATGTAAAGGATAATCAAATGCTTGTGCAGCTTTTTCATACGCTTCAATCGCTAAGTTAACATCTGAAGCTTTCATTGAAACGATAATATCATGGAAATCTAAATCTTCAAGAATTTTAATATGGTGTAATGCAGATTCAACCATACCATCAGCAGTAGGGTAGCCATATTTTTCAAGAATTTTACGTTCTAATGAACCAGCATTGACGCCGATACGAATCGGAATGCCTTTTGCTTTTGCAGCATTAACAACAGCCTGTACTTTTTCCGTACGACCAATGTTACCAGGGTTAATACGGATTTTATCCACGCCAGCTTCAATTGCTTTAAGTGCTAATTTGTAATCAAAGTGAATATCCGCAACAAGTGGGATATGGATTTGTCTTTTAATTTCTGCTAATGCATCAGCAGCACGTTCATCTGGACAAGCAACACGTACGATTTGGCAGCCAGCTTCTTCAAGACGTAAAATCTCTGCAACAGTCGCTTCCACATCATGTGTTTTTGTTGTTGTCATACTTTGAATGATTACTTCATTACTTCCGCCAATTGTTAAGTCACCAACACGAACTTTACGTGTCTTAGAGCGGTGTGTTATTTCGTTCATCAAACTCTCTCCTTCATTGGCCTATAGTAGCCTCACTATTCACTATTCTATCAGTGTTTTAAACAAATTGACAAGGGAGAAACCTATGAAATATAGAGTTTCCACTTTATAAAGTATAGAAAACGCTTATTTTCATCAAGAATAGGCTAGTAGGTTTAATAAAATGCTTATTTTTTAAATTTTTCTTAATTAGGAACGATTAATTTTTCCTTAGGTTGCTTTGGATATTTTTTCAGTGCAATGTAAAGATACACTAGTGTAATAATAGCACTTATGAAAGAAATCCATAGTGATGTAAGATTGAAAAATGACAATATAGTCGATAATAGAAAACCCAATGTCATACTAAAAGTAGCTGTGCGCCAAAGCATGCGGTATTCGCCACGTCGGTGTAAGAAATAGATAAATAATAGACCGATGGCTGCATAGATAGATACACGAATGAACAGCAAACTGGTATTCATAATAAATAAAAAAATTAAGGAAAGAGGGTAGAGTAGCCATTCAATCCCATCTATGTATTGCGCTAAGCCTTCAATCGAATTAGTTTGCTCTCCAAATCCGAGTGTGAATTGAGTAAAAGAAATAAGTGTAATTATTGTGGAAAGTAGAAAAAGATATTGAATTACCTTTCCAATAGGAAGAAGTCGATAAGCTGCATGTTTTTTAGGGTGAAGTAATGCATCCTTAAAAAGTTGCCAAATTGTGATATGCACAAAAATTCTCCTTTTCTTTATGATAAATTAAGTGTAATCGATGAAAGGATTTAATCCTAATATTAAACATTTTTAAGGTGAAATGGAAATTTTGGGCGTCAGGTTAGGTAGTGTGGAGCAAATTTCGTTATACTAACAAGTAATTACTTGTTCAAATTTAATAAACAGTAATGGAGAAAAAGGGGGATACAATGTCTATTCTTGCGTGGATTTTAATTATAGCGAGTTTTATTGTTGCTTTTGTTGGTCTAATTTATCCTATTATTCCATCCGTATTATTTATATTTTTAGGTTTTATCATCTATGGACTATTCTTTAGTTTTGGTGAGCTTCCATGGTGGTTCTGGGTAATTCAAGTGTTATTGACTGTTTTATTATTCTCAGCGGATACTCTAGCAAACGTGGTAGGTGTCAAGGGATTCGGAGGAACAAATGCGGGCATTTGGGGTAGTACGATTGGTTTACTCGTTGGTCCATTTGTTATACCTTTTGCTGGTATAATAATTGGTCCGTTTATTGGAGCCGTAATTGCAGAGTTGATTTTCTCGAAAACGTCCTTTTTTAAATCACTAAAAGCAGGTGTCGGGTCGCTTGTGGGCTTTTTAACTTCCATTGTGACAAAAGGAATAATTCAAGTCATTATGATTGGTATTTTTATTTTTGTAATATAAAGTTCCGTCAAAAGTCTGAAAAAATGCTACTACAGCTATTTTCATTTGTATAACATCCATTTTTTTGTTAATCTAATGTTGTAATAAATAATTAGTTATTCCAAGGAGGAAATTGAATTATGGCTTTCGAATTACCAAACTTACCTTACGCTAACGATGCATTAGAACCACACATCGACGCAAAAACTATGGAGATCCATCTTACAAAACATCACAACACTTACGTACAAGGCTTAAACGCTGCAGTCGAAGGTAAAGAAGAATTTGCTGGTAAAACAGTTGAAGAAATCCTTGCTAATATCGAATCTGCTCCAGAAGAAATCCGTACAGCATTACGCAACCACGGTGGCGGTCACTCAAACCACTCACTTTTCTGGGAATCATTAGCTCCAAATGCTGGTGGAAAACCAACAGGTGAATTAGCTGCTGCAATCGATGCTAAATTCGGTTCTTTCGAAAAATTCCAAGAATTATTCGATAACGCTGCTAAATCTCGCTTCGGTTCAGGCTGGGCTTGGTTAACAATCAAAAATGGCGAATTAGAAGTTTCTTCTACTGCAAACCAAGATTCTCCAATCATGGAAGGTAAAACTCCATTACTAGGTCTTGACGTTTGGGAACATGCTTACTACCTAAACTATCAAAACCGTCGTCCTGACTACATTTCAGCATTCTGGAATGTTGTAAATTGGGAAAAAATCGCAGAACGTTTCGCAGCTGCTAAATAATTTTCAATCGTAAGGAACAAAGTGCATCATCTTCACGTCATGAAGATGGTGTGCTTTTTTTTTTGAAAAAATGGGTACAAAATGAGTAGATAGCGTGTTGTAATAAGCGATGTTGGACTGTTTTTTGCATGGAAAAATGTTATACTACTATTTATGAAAAGGTAAGAGGGAGGCCTACTGATGAAACGAAGAAATAAAGGTAAAATGAAGCGTTCCTCAAATGGTAATGCAAAACAGAGAGCCAATCTTTCCCTAAGAATGAACATCTTGTTTTTTACAATTTTTATTCTGTTCTCAGGTTTAGTTATTCGACTTGGTTATGTACAAATTGTAAAAGGTGATGAGTACGTACAACAGCTTAAGAAAACAGAAGAAGCGACAGTGAATACCAGTGTTCCTAGAGGAAGAATTTTTGACCGTAATGGGCAAATATTAGTTGATAATAAACCCAAAAACGCCATTACATATACGAAATATTCTACGACTACATCGGAAGAAATGTTGAAAATGGCTAAAAAACTTTCAGCGTATATTACAATGGATACAGAAAGAATCGCGGAGAGAGATAAGCTTGATTTTTGGATGATTAAACATCCAAAGGAAGCAAATGCTAAAATCACCGATGAAGAAAAAAATAAAATTTTAAATAATGGTGAAGCCGCAGGAGATCAACAAAATGAAATTGATGCGATTGTTCGTAAACGAATTACGGAAGAAGAATTGAAATCATTGACAAAAAAAGATCTTCAAATTGTTGCTATTTACTCAAAAATGGTTGCTGGGTATAATTTATCACCGCAAATCATTAAAAGTGATAATGTAACAGATACCGAATTTGCAGTTGTTTCGGAGCATTTAACAGATTTACCAGGTGTTAATACGACGACCGATTGGCAACGAGAAAAAGTGTCTAAATTAACGATTTTAGGATCTACTACGACACCTGCTGAAGGGATTCCAAAAGATAAATTGAATTACTTCCTTTCACGCGATTATTCTCGTAATGATCGTGTAGGTAAATCATATTTAGAACAGCAATATGAAAACTTACTACAAGGTGAAAAATCAATTGTAAAATCTGAAACAAATCGTACGGGTGACGTAGTTGATACGAAAGTTGTCAAAGAAGGTAAAGCTGGGAAGGACTTAGTTTTAACAATTGATAGCCAGCTACAAGATGCAACAGATAAAATTGTAGAAGAACAACTAATGATGGCTAAACGAACAGGTGCTTCAAGCTTGTTAGATCGAGCCTTCTTGGTTATGATGGATCCGAATACAGGTGAAGTTTTATCAATGGTTGGTAAAAAAATTGAAACAGATAAAAATGGCAAGCAAGTTGTAAATGATTACTCAATTGGTACATTTACTTCTTCTTATGAAGTTGGTTCAGTTGTCAAACCAGCTGTTCTCTTAACTGGCTATCATTACAATGCAATATCTGTTGGTGAAGCACAGGTCGATGCGCCAGTTAAACTTGCTGGTGCCAATGCCAAGTCATCCATCTTCAACAGAGGTGGCGCAATTACAATGACAGATACGCAAGCGATTGAGCGTTCTTCCAACGTCTATATGTTTAAAACAATGATGAAAGTAGCGAAGCTGCCATATATTTATAATGGTGCTTTACCAACTACTGCAGAGGATTTCAATCGTGTACGCCGTTATTATGCACAATTTGGTTTAGGTACAGAAACAGGTATTGATTTACCAGGTGAATTTACTGGGGTAACTGGTAATGAAACATTAGGTGGTAAATATCTCGATTTAGCAATTGGTCAGTATGATACGTATACACCGCTTCAATTAGCACAATATGTGTCTACGATTGCCAATGGGGGAAAACGAATTGCACCGCATTTATTAAAAGAAATTCATGAACCTTCTAAAAGCGGTGAAATATTAGGTTCTTTAGATGAAGAAATTCAGCCAAAAGTATTGAACACAATTGATAATACTGAAGAAGAAATCGAACATGTAAAAGAAGCCATGACGCAGGTTTACTATGGTTCACAAGGTTCAGGTGCTTCTGCATTTAAAGATTCTAAATTTGCTGGTGCAGGGAAAACTGGTACAGCACAGGTAGTATACTTTGGACCACAAAAAGATAAATATGCGACAGAAACATTAACTGTAACGCATATAGGATTTGCACCAAAAAACAATCCACAAGTCGCTTATGCAGTAGTTGTTCCTTGGATTACAACAAGTGAGTCTTATACAGCTATCAATAATATTATTGCTCGTAAAGCTGTAGATAAATATTTCCAATTAAAGAAAAAAGATTTGAAAAAAGAACAACAATCAGTTGGTACAGAAATCAAACGTTAATATCAGTGTTTAAACCCAGATACTTTGTGAAAACAGAGTATCTGGTTTTTTTGGTTTACAAAAAATTTACAATTGAACGCGTGATATTTACAATGCGTTCATATGTACTCAACATGGATTCTTTATAGTTAAGTTGTATTAAAAAACACACGTAATTAGGGGGAAATGAAATGAAAAGCTGGAAGTATGTTATGGTCACGACTGTTGTAGGTTCGGCATTGTTTTTAGGAGCATGTGGAAATGATGGGGATTCAAATTCACAGACAAAATCAAATGTGAGTGCAAGTAATAGCGAACAATTACAAGGAAAGCTTTCAGGTGATGGTTCTTCAACAGTAGCGCCAATTATGGAAGCAGTTGTGGAAGAATATGCAGCAGAACAACCTAAAGTACAGGTTTCAGTAGGTGTGTCAGGAACGGGTGGCGGTTTTGAAAAATTTATTAATGGAGAAACTGACTTTTCAAATGCCTCTCGACCAATAAAAGAAGAAGAGGCCGCAAAATTAAAAGAAAAAAATATAGATTACACAGAAATGAAAATTGCTTATGATGGTTTATCAATCGTTGTCAATAAAGAAAATACATGGTTGAAAGATGCGACAGTAGATGAGTTAAAACAAATCTGGATTGAAGATGGATCTGAGAAAAAATGGTCAGATATTAATAAAGATTGGCCAAATGAAAAAATTGTTTTTTATTCACCTGGAACCGAATCAGGAACGTATGATTACTTTGTCAACGATATTTTAGAAGGGAAGGATTTAGTGAAGAATGCGACATTATCTGAAGATGATAATGTATTAGTAAAAGGCGTTGAATCTGATAAAAATGCAATTGGCTATTTTGGATTTGCTTACTATATTGCGAATAAAGAAAAATTACAAATTGTGAAAATTGATGGTGTAGAACCAACGCATGAAACGATTAAATCAGGAGAGTATACACCTCTTTCACGCCCACTGTTTGTTTATGTGAAAAATGAAGCAGTAAAAGAAAATCCAGTTATGTACAATTTCCTTGCGTATATGATTGATAATTCGGGTGATTTAGCAGAATCAGTAGGGTATGTGAAATCACCAGATAGTGATTATGAAGAAGATAAAGAAAGCTTAGAAAAGCTTAAATAATCACTGATACGGAGGTTGGCTTGATGTCTAAAGAAACTAAAGTGAATGTAAATCAACTCATCGAACAATCAGGGAAAAGTCGATGGAAGAATTTTTGGGAAAAAATAATGCCAAAGCTATTATTTCTAACGGCGATTATCTCTATTTTGGCAACAATCGGTATCGTTTTTACTCTGATTTTTGAGACTTTTGAATTTTTTAAAAGAGTTCCTTTACTCGACTATATTTTTGGAACGGAATGGATGCCATTTTCAGCAACTGCGCCAACTTATGGTGTTCTTCCATTAGTAGTAGGTACCCTAAAGGTAACAGGGATAGCTATAGTAGTAGCAGTACCTGTAGGGCTTGCAGTAGCCATTTATTTAAGTGAATATGCCAGCGACAAAAGTCGTCGCATCATTAAACCTATTTTAGAAGTTTTAGCTGGTGTACCAACAATTGTCTATGGATTTTTTGCGCTAACATTCGTTACACCATTATTACAAGAAATAATCCCAGGCTTAAAGATTTTTAATGCCCTTAGCCCCGGCATTATTGTAGGCATTATGATTTTACCAACGATTGCTTCCATGTCAGAGGATGCCTTATCTAGCGTGCCAAAAACGATGCGTGAAGGCGCTTTAGCATTAGGTGCTACAAAACTTGAAGTGGCATTGAAAGTTGTGCTACCTGCTGCTTTATCAGGCATTGTTGCAGCTGGCGTATTAGGTATCTCAAGAGCTATCGGTGAAACGATGATTGTTTCTTTAGCAGGAGGAGCTACACCACGATTTGATGGACAAATAACGGATTCCATTCAAACGATGACGGCCTATATTGTACAAGTATCTACAGGCGATGCGGGATATGGAACAACTATTTATTATTCAATCTATGCTGTTGGCTTTACATTGTTTATTTTCACCTTGTGCATGAACTTTTTTGCAAGCTATATCTCTAAAAAGTTTAGGGAGGTATATTAATGAATTACATGGATCAACAAGTGGTAACGAAGCGTTTGTCTGGGAGATTACTTAAAAATAAATTATTTAAAGTGTTGTTTCTTTCAGCTACAATACTGGCTTTGCTCGTATTAGTGCTATTAATGTACCGCATGATTTCACAAGGTATGCACTATTTAAATTGGGACTTTATGAAAAACTTTTCTTCTAGAATTCCAGAAAATGCAGGGATAAAGGCAGCGTTTATTGGATCGCTATGGCTTTTAGCAGTTGTCGCACCTGTCTCTATGCTGTTAGGTGTAGGAGCAGCTATTTATTTAGAAGAATACGCAAAGAAAGGGAAATTCACGACGTTCATCCAAATGAATATTTCCAACCTTGCAGGCGTTCCTTCTATTGTTTTTGGCTTATTGGGATTAACAATCTTCGTCAGAATGTTAGGGATGGGGAAAAGCGTTTTAGCTGCAGGATTAACCATGTCTTTATTAATCTTACCTGTTATCATCGTTGCCTCTCAAGAAGCTATTCGAGCAGTTTCCAATGATTTAAGAGAAGCATCCTACGGTATGGGAGCTACAAAATGGCAAACGATAGTAAAAGTGGTTTTACCAGCGGCTATTCCTGGAGTTTTGACTGGAGGCATATTGGCATTATCACGGGCAATAGGTGAAACAGCACCGCTTGTCGTACTAGGCATACCTGTAATTATTCACTTTTTGCCAGATGGCGTGTGGAGTGAATTTACGGCTCTGCCAATGCAAATATTTGATTGGGCAAAACGCCCACAAGAGGAGTTCCAATATGTTGCAGCGGCGGGTATTCTCGTATTAATGCTTGTACTGATTGTGATGAATTCAGTTGCGGTTATCATTCGAAATAAATTTTCTAAAAGATACTAGGAGGTCAATTGATGGTTAATCATACAGAACAAATCGACTTTATAGCACCAAATACAACATCTGAGACGTTAAAGGTAGTTCCTGTTGAGAAGAAAATGAGTATTTATGAAACGAAAGGGTTGAACCTTTGGTATGGAGCAAATCATGCGTTGAAAAATATTCATCTTACGATTGCTGAAAATGAAGTGACAGCAATAATTGGTCCGTCAGGCTGTGGCAAATCAACTTATTTAAAAACACTGAATCGCATGGTGGAGTTAGTGCCAGATGTGAAAACATCAGGCAGTATCTATTATAGAAATCGTGATATTTTTGCTAAAGACTATCAAGTAGAGGCTTTGCGGACAAAAGTGGGCATGGTGTTTCAAAAGCCGAATCCTTTTCCAAAATCAATTTACGATAACATAGCCTATGGACCTAGAATTCATGGGATAAAAAAACGTCATATTTTAGATGAAATTGTGGAAAAGAGTTTGCGTGGAGCAGCTATTTGGGATGAAGTGAAAGACCGTTTACATGATAATGCCTACGGTCTTTCAGGGGGGCAACAACAACGACTTTGTATAGCTCGTTGCTTAGCAATTGAACCAGATGTCATTCTTATGGATGAACCTACATCTGCTTTAGATCCCATTTCTACATTGAAAGTAGAGGAACTAATTCAAAATTTGAAAAAAGATTACTCGATTATTATTGTGACTCATAATATGCAACAAGCTGCGCGTATTTCAGATAAAACTGCATTTTTCTTAAATGGGGAAGTAATTGAATTTGATGACACAACAACGATTTTTTCGAAACCTTCTGATAAGCGAACAGAAGATTATGTATCAGGCAGATTTGGATAAGGGGGCATATGATGGTCGTTAGAGAAAAGTATGAACAAGAATTACTCGATGTTCAAAAAATATTTGTCGATTTATGTGAAATGTCTATTGAAGCATTTGAAAAAGCTGTAGATACCTTTTTGCAAAAAGATATTGAACGTGCATTGATGATTATCGATCAAGATCGTTTTATTAATCGGTTAGAAGAACATATTCAAGATGAGGTTATTAATTTAATCACAAGACAACAGCCTGTAGCAACAGACTTGCGCCGTTTAATGGTTATTGTAAGTGCGGCGTCAGATATGGAGCGTGTAGGAGACTATGCGGTAAGTATTGCAAAGGAAACCATACGTTTAGGGAAAACTCAATTATATTATGCACCTGAAAAGATACTCCAATTGAAAAATATGGCAATTAAGATGCTACGAGACATGCTTCATGCTTTTTTGACAGAGGATTTAATTGCTGCAGCTGATATCGCTAAGCAAGATGATCAAATGGACCAATTATATGGTCACGTAATGGAAGATATTCAATTATCAGCTAAAAGTCATGGCGCAAATTTAGAACAGGTCACACAATTGAGTTTCATTTGCAAACATATGGAGCGCGCAGCAGATCATGCAACAAATTTAGCAGAAGCCTTATTCTTCTTAGTTAAGGGGAAACGCTATGAGCTGAATTCTTAGAGGAAACTGAGTTGAATGTATAGAGGAAAAGTCGGTATAGGGTTATAAAGGTATATGAAAATCCCCAATCACATGCTAGATGCGATTGGGGATTTTGTTGTACTTCTAGCAGAAAACAGAAGTTAACTTACATTATCTATTTTCTTTTAGTAATGGCTTGTAGTATTTCTTTTTGAGACATAGAAGCATTAAGTTCTGTTTTACCAAGTTGGATAGATGAGGATTTTCCAGCATTAATAATATAGGCTTCGAATGTATTTGCGTCTGCAATCATCCCAGCATTTTTTAATTTTTTACTTACTTCACGTGTACCCATGCCAGCTTCTACATTTAATGTAAATGTTTTAACTTCAGGTGCAGAATCAATTTTCTTTTTTGAAGCTTGCTGTAATTCTTTATTTTTTTGCTGTAATTGAGCGATTTGTTCTTCTAAGTCTTTAACTTCAGCTTTTTTCATCACCACAGAGTCTTTAGACACTGTTTTTGTATCTTTTACAGTGCTATTCGACTTTGCCTCATTCTGCATTTGAAAGAGGCTTAAAGAGGCCCCAGCGACGAATAAACCAATACCGAATGAACGTAGTGCCACTTTCACCGACATTATTTAGTCACCCCTGTTTGCAAAATTAAAGCAATTTGTTCCGAAGAAAGTGATGATCGCTGAGTAATTTCGCTCAGGCTATAACCTTGTTCATGCAGGGCTAAAACTTGGCTCA
This sequence comes from Candidatus Kurthia equi, assembly GCA_018065935.1. Taxonomy (GTDB): domain Bacteria; phylum Bacillota; class Bacilli; order Bacillales_A; family Planococcaceae; genus Kurthia; species Kurthia equi. The sequence goes on along the minus strand of JAGHSJ010000341.1, from coordinate 4,337 downwards.
CAAGAATTTGATTAATTGCAGCAACGGCTGGAGCAGTTACTTTCTTTTGTTTTGGAAATGTCGTAGGTACATTACTAGATAACAATAATTCTTCTTCAACAGCTTTTAGGCGTCTTTTTAATTGATTGTTCTCTTGATAAAATGACATGGACAATTCTTCAACCTCTTTTTCGACTTTTTTCTTAGAGCCACGGGTAAAGAATGAGATAAGTATGATAATAATCCCGACACACATTAAAATTAAGGATAAATCCATGCGACTTCCTCCAAAATATGTAGTTATTTTTTACTTATTGTAACATAGCGAAAGGAATATTTAAATGATAGTAGATTTTTTTCACATTTATGTTATAATGGTTTAGTCGTATAAATCATGCTCACTAAGACATATCAATCTGTATATAGAGTGGGAGGGGTAACAATGCGCGTTAATATCACATTAGCTTGCACTGAATGTAGCGAACGTAACTACATCTCAAAGAAAAACAAACGTAACAATCCAGAACGTCTTGAATTGAAAAAATATTGCTCTCGTGAACAAAAGATGACACTTCATCGTGAAACGAAGTAATGCTCATTGCCAAAACCTTTTTTAAGGTTTTGGCTTTTCCAATTTAAAAGGGTGGGTGAATACTATGAATAAGAAACAATATAGAAAAAATATGCTAATTAAATTGCAAAATATGGCTGAGGAAGATTACTTACGTAAATCTAAAATGATACATAATAAATTATTAAATATGAAAGAAATCCAACATGCACAAATTATTGCATTAACTATTTCCAATTTTCCAGAAGTCAATACGAAGCTATTAATAGAAGCTCTTTGGAAAATAGGGAAAACAATTGTTATTCCAAAATGTCATCCAAAAACAAAAGAAATGGATTTTTATGTTTTCCAAGCATATGACCAATTAGAAATTGTCTATATGAATTTAAGCGAACCCAAAATAGAAATCACAAAGAAAATACGTAAAGAACAAATAGATTTGATTATCTCTCCAGGTGTTGTTTTTGACACGAGCGGTTACAGAATTGGTTTTGGTGGCGGTTATTATGACCGTTTTTTACAAGGTTTTACAAAGAAAACGATTTCTATGGCATTTGAGATACAGATAGTTGAAAAAGTACCGGTAGATGCGTATGATTTACCTATAGAGAAAATTATAACGGAAGAACGAATCATTCATTGTAATGATGTTCGAAAGGATGAAATGAAATAAATGAGTAATGTATTTGATATTCCGATGAATAATGTATATGACATACGTCAATTTTTGAAAAAGTTTGGCACATTTATTTATACGAAGGACAAAATCGGGGATTTACAAATGATGGAATCTGAATTAGATGAACTGTATAAGGCAGGAATTCTTCCTATTAGAGAATATCAAGTGGCAAGACATATTTTACGAGCAGAAGAAATTCGTATTAAACAAGAAAGAGCAAAATAAAATCAGTATAGGATGAAACTTAAAAAGGTTTGAATCGTCTAATAGTGAGGAAATTTAATATTAATTGGTGAAAGTCATTAATTTCGTATAGCATTTTTCTTGCTTAAAGGCTTATAATACCATATGATATTGTTTGTTCATTTTATATTAAAATAAAAAATACTTAAAAAAGAATTAGGAGGATGTTGGCAATGAAATCTTTCAAATGGCCAAAACATTCGATACTAATCATTGCAATTGTTGTTATGTGGTTGCAAACGTACGTAACTTATAAAACGAGTTTTGATTTAGACATTGAAAACTTAATGCAGGAATTTATCCTACTCATTAACCCAATCGCATTTTTACTATTTATTTTTGGGATTTCTCTGTTCTTTAAATCATATAAAGTACGTAACCGATATATTATTACGGTTAGTGTCATTTTATCAATATTATTATACGGAAACGTAGTATTCTATCGTTTCTATAGCGACTTTATTACGTTACCTGTATTATTCCAAACAAGTAATTTTGGTGACTTAGGGAACTCAGTAACTACATTAATTGGATTTACTGATATTTTTTACTTCACAGGATTAATCGTTCTATTATTAGCGATTAAATTTGTACCAAATGCAAAATTACCGAATTCAATTCGACCTAATATGCGTCGTACGTATTTTGTACTTTCTTTCGCAATTCTATTCTTAAATCTAGGATTAGCTGAAACAGAACGTCCTCAATTACTAACACGCAGTTTTGATCGTGAAATGCTCGTTAAAAACTTAGGAACATATGATTATCATCTATATGATATTTTCGTGCAATCAAAATCGCATGCGCAGCGTACAATGGCTGATGGTAGTGAACTAACGGATGTTACAAACTACGTTAAATCAAATGCTACTAAGCCAAATGAAGAATTTTATGGTATTGCGAAAAAAAGAAATGTAATTATTATTTCGTTAGAATCAACGCAGAATTTTGTAATTAATGAAAAAGTGAATGGTCAAACAATCACACCTTTCTTAAATAAATTAACAAAAGATAAAGATACACTTTATTTTGATAATTTTTATCACCAAACTGGACTAGGTAAAACATCTGATGCAGAGTTTATCGTTGAAAACTCATTATATGGTACTGGTCGAGGAGCAGTATTCTTTACGAATGCAGGTAATAAATATGAATCAATGGCGGATCGATTAAATGACCAAGGCTATGCAACTTCTGTTTTACATTCAAATAATAAGAGTTTCTGGAACCGTGATTTAATGTATCAAGCATTAAACATCCAAAAGTTCTACGATGTTGAGTCATTTGATGTTACAGAAGAAAATTCAGCTAACTGGGGATTAAAAGATATTCCATTTGTTAATCAATCGGTAGATATTATGAAAGAAATGGAACAACCTTTCTATACGCGTATGATTACATTATCGAACCACTTCCCATTCACATCGGATGAAGAGGATCAGTTAATTGAACCATACAACTCAGGCGATAAAACGGTTGACCGTTATTTCCAAACAGTTAACTATACGGATAAAGCAATTGAAACACTATTTGATAACTTGAAAAAATCTGGTTTATATGATGATTCAATTATCGTCATGTATGGTGATCACTATGGTATTTCAGAAAATCATAATGATGCAATGGCTCAATTCTTAGGAAAAGAATCATTAACACCTTATGATGTTGCTAAACTTCAAGGCGTACCATTCTTTGTTCATATTCCAAGTTCGGATGTGGGTGAAAAAGCGGGAGATAAAGTGCATAATGTTTCGGGTGAAATGGATATTCGTCCAACAGTGTTAAGCTTATTAGGAGTAGATACTTCTAAAGACTTACAACTTGGTTCAGATTTACTTTCAGATGACCATGAAAACTTTACAACATTCCGTGATGGTCGTTTTATTACAGATAAAGTAGTTTATACGGCTGAAACTTTCTATGATGCAAAAACAGGCGAGAAAATTGAAGATAGTTCACCATATACGCCTTTAATTGAACGTGCTAATGAAAAATTAGATATCTCTGATAAAATTATTAATGGCGATTTATTACGTTTCTACGATAATAAAACAGGGAAAATCACAGAGTAATATAAAAGAAAAGCTGTCCTTCCAATTTAAAGTGGGAGGACAGCTTTTTATATGCAAACTATTACAATGTATTGAAATAAAGACGCTCTAACCCTTTGCTAGTTATAAACTACGAGACCTTGGCAAAAGTTTCTGAGTGCTATAAATAATGGCATAAAAAAACCGCCCATATCTGATGGGCAGATTTTTTAGTGAAGTGAAGGTGGGAAACCCTGATCTTTAATCGTCATAAATACGAACCAACCAAACACTGCAAATGCAGCGAAGTTAAAAACAATACCTAAAATCGCTTTTTCACGGATGGATTGGATGGTACCTATAAGGCCGAACACTGCTACTAAAGCAAAAATAACCATTAATAAGTTCATGCGTTGACACCCCTCTCAAAATAAAAAAATGAATGCACACTACTAGTTTCCATTTATATTGTAATGGTAAAAATTAGGTTTGTCGAGGTAATAGGTTACTCATAATTGAAAAAAAGTAAAATTATTGTCAATTTTAATATATATGGATTTTTACTGTTGACAGAAGAGATAGTGGTTTACTTCTCTATAAATCAAGTATAATAAGTGAGAGGTGAATATTCATGTTAAATATAAGAAAATACCCATTAGGGCCTGTACAAACAAACTGTTATATTATTTCCAATGCACAACATCGATGTTTAATTATCGATCCAGGTGAGCAAGCTAAAAAAATTAGTTCAGAAATACGAAAAGCGAATCTAACACCTGAAGCCATTTTGTTAACTCATGCCCATTTTGATCATATTGGAGCAGTAGATGAAGTG
>JAGHSJ010000063.1 GCA_018065935.1 Candidatus Kurthia equi | reverse complement strand
CCTGATGAAAGCCATTCTTATCAGGCAGAGGTCTTTTTAAGAGAGGGTGGACAAAATTATGATGTGATGGAGTGGACGCAAGAAGATCTATTACAAGATATTTTGGATCAATATGAACGTCATCTTCATTTCTTAAGTTTAGTCCGTACACCTGAGTAAGTTAAAACAGACATAAAAAAGGACGCATAAAGCGTCCTTTTTTTGATTCAGGATCTAATTTAAAAAATTAGAAACGGAATTTAGCATTTAAGCCAACAGTTTGAGTATCTTTAGCAACTGTTTGGAACTCATTAGCATTTTTAGCTTCGAAGTTAGCATTTACGTAGCTTGCACCAACAGCAACAGCTGGAGTGATGAAGTAGTTTACGTTTGCACCCAAAGCTTTGTCTGGTGAACCAGCGTAGCTAGATTCTAAGTAAGAAACACCAACGCTTAGTTTAGGGTTAAGGTAAAGAGTTGTACCTAGGTTGAAAGCAGTTGCTTCACCATAAACTAAACCAGATTCAAAACCGATTGACATATTAGTGCCATCGATACCACCAACGTATTTAGTACGCGCAGTGATTGCATCTTGATCGTCTGCAATTGTTTTAGATTCAAGCGCAGCTTTAGCAACACCGTTAGAAGCAATGTTGAAAGCATCATAAGACACTTGGTCAGCAACGCTTGTGTAACCAACAGCAACTAAGAAGTTAGGAAGAACTAAAGCACCAAGTTCTAATGCATAGCGATCGCCATTGTCATCAGTTGCGCCAGCTTTGTTGTCAGTAATTGTGTGGTTGTAAGACGCGCTTGCATACACAGGTACAACTTTAGTTGGAACGTAAGCTTCACCTTTCACACCGAAAGTATGGTTAGCAGTACGTGTAAGACCAGTTTCTTCTTGACCGTTTTCGCCGTAGCTATAAGCAGCAGAAACGTTAGATGCATGGTTAAGGAAAGCAGCTTCAGCTAAAGGACCTTTAGAAGAGTCAACATCGTTGAAGTAGTAAGTACCTTGAACAGCGCCTGTGAAGTCTTTGTCGTTAGCAGTGTTATCGATGTGTTCTGCTTGACCTTGAACTTCGAATTGATACGCTTGAGCACCGGTCATCGCTAATAATAAAGCAGTGGCTAAACCAAGTTTTTTCATGATAATTACCATTTTGATACAAGGGAGTTGAAACAAGTCACGATTGTATTGTAACAATTTATGTTGTCAATGGATGCAATTATGTTCTTTTCTTAAACATTTTTGTCATATATTTTTTGTGTATTATTCTAGCAATGCCTTTTATTTTTCTTTCTTTTTTTTAAAAAATTGAAAATTAACAATATGTTGTATGTTCTATGCCGTTGTTCAGAATAAATTTTAAGATGAAATTTGTTATCTTTCTTGCATATTACTTGAGCGGTAATTTACGAAAAAATGAATGCGATAGCAAATAAATTTCATATTAAACAATTAGATAATTGGGTATTTAATTTTGATCAATAATTATTCAAGTGTTTGTTTAATTAATGATCAATTGATTTATATTCATCCAAAAGATGTCTTTAACTGTGATTTTTGTCACATTTAATTTTAAGAGTGTGATGTGGTATAAAACCAAGTATTTTAATCGGCTTTACTTTTTAGGTGATCTTTACCATAATTTCAATATCAACTTAGACATCACATATAGATTTCTAACTTGTACAAATCTCCACGATTTTGTTTTTATCAGCCCAACTTTCCCCAAGGTTGGGCTTTTTTTTATTCAAAAAAAGACCCTAAATCATCTAAATGTTTACATGAGTTTAATTAAAGAACTAAACCTAAATTGAAAAATAAATCGCACCAAAATGATGCACTAATTTTTAGTGGCTTCATTATTGTTTTTTATTCGCATAAAAAAAATCCCAGTCTTCATAGAAAACTGGGATTTTTTCGCCAAAATTTGCGGGAAAACTAAAATATCTGCTGAGGAATAAAGTAGCTCGCCCTAATGCGGTGCATTATGCACTTAATTGTTGCATGTGTAAATAGTCTGAAAATACTGTTTTATTCTTTTTTTTAGCTTATTTTTTGGATCCTTTTATTATTTTCTAATAAGGCATTATTTTTATAAATTGAATCCGCGGTTCTTTGTCAAAATCAAAAAATATAAGTGACTGTTAAATTAAATAAATTTTTTTAAAAATATCTGTAAATGGTGAAACAGGACTTTATAGTTCTAGGGTGTTGTTTGTATAATGACCACTTCAATGTGAATATTCGTTTGAATAATCGAGGGCGTAAATAAAACATGTATTCATTACGCTCTGAACATATTAGTAA
>JAGHSJ010000024.1 GCA_018065935.1 Candidatus Kurthia equi | reverse complement strand
ATATATTATATTTTTATGTGATGCGTATCATACGCATCACATAAAATTTGGTTTATTTTGATATAATAAAAGTATTCAGTGTCATTAGTGGTTTCATTCAATTTCATGAGTCTTACAGAATTTAAGGTTCGCCAAGCTAAACCCAAGGATAAAATCTACTTTTTAGCAGATGATGAAGGCTTAAGTCTGAAAATTGAACCCAATGGACGCAAGTCATGGAGCTACCGATATTCCCTAGAAGGGGGAGCTAAGCGACCGCGAGTAAAATTGGGTGTCTACCCCTCAATGCTGTTAAAAGATGCCAGGTCTGCACGAGATGAATATAAATTAAATAATTATTCGTTTAACGGTAGCATTAATAAAAAAATAAAATCTTTCAAAGATATTTGTGAGGAATGGTTAGAATTTAAAACAAGAAATTCTTTTAGTGATGAGCCACGTTGTGGTGTTATTCAATTAGCAAAAAAATGTTTATATAAAGATATATATCCAGAGTTAAGTGATATCGCATTTGAAGATGTGAAACGATATGATTTAGTGGCAGTGATTAAAAAAATTGAATCCAGAGAAGTAAAAGAACCCGTTAAAAAAGCTTATAGCTATTTAAATCAAATTTACGATTATGCTGTTGCAATGGGGTATTGTGAATATAATATTGCTCTTGGTTTAAATAAAATATTGGTTAATAATAAAATTAAGAAAAATTATCCTTATTTAAAACAGAAAGAGATATCAGGTTTTATAATGAGATTGAATGAAGTTAATACGCATCCTATTATTAAAAAGGCATTGTGGTTTAAGCTTTACACTGGAGTAAGGGGAGCTGAACTATTGTTAAGTGAACCTCATCATTTTGATTTGGAAAATAAAGTTTGGAAAATACCCGCTTTACATATCAAACAGTTCAGACGTAAAGTTATTTTAGGTCATGATATTCCTGAATTTTTAGTTCCTTTATCGGATCAAGCCATTCTTATTATAAAATCAGCACTAGAGTGGTCCCATGGTGAAAAATACGTGTTTTTTAGTCCCCGTATTAAAAATAAACCTCTCCATTTTAATACACTTAATACAATAGTTCGTAAAATGGGTTATGGTAAAAATGATTTGTCATCTCATGGTTTACGTTCTACTTTTAGTACCATATTAAATGAGTCTGGGTTATTTCAGCAAAATTGGATTGAATCCCAATTATCTCATACAGATAAAAATAAAACGAGGGCAAGTTATAATCATGCCGAGTATTTGAATCAGCGTATTGAAATGATGCAGTGGTGGGGTAATTATATTGAAAGTTATAATAGGGGGTTAGAATAATTTTAGAACACTCAGTATTTTTTTTGATTTTTTCATATCTTTTAAATTAAAGTGAATATAGCCCAAAGAATTTTATCAAGAAAATTTTCTAGGATTAGGGTGTTAGTCTCTTGGTTAATGGGTAAATAACAAAGCATAAATTGGAGGTGATTAAATATTTGAAATCTGATTGGAGTGGTTTAGCTGATGTTGAACTGGCTACTTTGAATTGGGTGGATTGGTTTAACAAAAAGCGACTGCATAGTGCAATTGGATATGTTTTACCACTTCAGTTTGAAGCAATGTATTATGAAAAGATGCAACCTTCAGATCAGGCTGCCTAACTTAAATAAACTGTCTCCGACAAATCCGGTACGGTTCAGATGCTAAAATGCCAGTCAATTGGACTGGCGTTCTTCAATTCAAGGCAGATAATCTATTCACTGAAAAATATTATATTGCTATAAGGTCTTCCATTCTTTTCTAGCGTCTTCTGCTGTTTTGTTCAACATCACATTTTCATCTTTGATTTCACTTACCCAACTTAAGGGGATAAGATGATGTTCATTATTTTCATCATCACTTCTGGTCAACTTAATTGAGTCTTGGCCTTCTAAATGGTCTACTTTTCCTATTTCCGTACCACATGAACAAATTACTGAAGCATGTTCTTTGATATCAGTTGGATTGAAATTATTCATTATAATTGCCTATTTATAGAAGCTGAGATAGACAGTCTATACAATAAAAAATTGAGTATGTGTAAGGGTTATCAGGGTTTGAGTTTTTCTAAGTTAAAAATGTAAGTGTGAAAGAGAAATGAATATTTGATAGAAAATTACAAACTTCTATATGTGGGCTACACCTGAATAGCATTGAATAAGAAAAATCCAGAGCAGCCCAAAAAAAATCACAAATTATTCATGTTCCTTTTCATACGATGGCATCAGTCAGTCAGTTTGATCTGATCAGGAAATATAGATAGATATTCGTTTGAACTTAATCAATCAACTTTCTATATTTTTAAACAACTTAAAGGAAGAAGGGGGGATGTTGTGCATAGTGTAATTGAATATATGGGAGCGGATCTGTCACGGATTATTGAAATGGCTTGGGAGGATAGAACACCTTTTGAAGCAATTCAGCGTGAGTTTGGTTTGGATGAATCTGCAGTGATTCGCTTAATGCGTCAGAATATGAAACCAAGTAGTTTTAAATTATGGCGTGAGCGAGTGACAGGGCGTAAAACTAAACATTTGCAACTGCGTTCACCGGATGTCATTCGGGCCTATTGTTCGCGGCAGTACAAACGTTTCTAGCAACGTTACTCTATGATCGGCGCTGTTTGGATTGACGTTTGCATCTTTCAGAACAATAGCGGACCTCATCCCAGCAGCGTTGTCATTTCTTATGCCAGCTAAAGTGACGCAGGCAGTGAAAACAGGTTTTTTCCGGTGAATGTTATTTCTTCATGCTGCTATAACTCATTAACCTGACTGAGTAACTGTTGGGCATGCGTAATGATCTAATCTTTGTCCTGCAGCTTATCTAGCTGTCGATAAGTCATGCCCATGCGTGGATTGGCGCAGAAGACTCCCTCATCCCTGATCATGAAATATTAAGCTAAGTTTTAAAGGTTTCCCATGTGTCGATGGATTACTGATGCAGAAGAATCCTCAGCAAGCCAGATAAATAGGGGCAAGGCTTTTAACAATAAATGGCTCAAGCCGCCTAGTTACTCTCCTGAATTTTTCCAGGTTATCTGTTTCATAAGAGATGTGAAAATTATGTGATTTTAATCAAAAAGATACAAATTATTATGGTTGTAATTCAGACCGGTTACGCCTAGTATTTTCCATGAAGTTATTCCATGTAAGCTTCCTTAGTTTTGTCCCATACGTCCCCTGTATGGGATTTTTTTTTAATCCAGGGATCTGAATCAGCATGCACTCAAAAGCTTATATTTTTAGACAGCAGCAACTGCTGGTTGACGACGATTTTCAGTTGCCTCAGGTGGAAAAGCTTCAGCATGACCTGAACTTGTCTGAAGATGGTGAAATCATTGCTCG
>JAGHSJ010000141.1 GCA_018065935.1 Candidatus Kurthia equi | reverse complement strand
ATATGACTATTTTCTAAAAAAAACCGTTAATTTCCATTAATAAAAAAATAGTTATGAAACTTATCAAGCAGCTTCATAACTATTTATTATAAATTACCCACGTACTGTCGTAATTTTAATATCTTCTAAAATTTTGCGAATAACCCAACTTGCCGCAATTAAACCAACTGAAGATGGGACAAAAGCATTTGAAGATGGTGGCATTTTTGCTTTTCGAATCGCTGCATCTGGATTTCCAACTTCTCCAACTACATCTTGACGAATAACAATTGGACTTTCATCAGAAAAAATAACTGGGATTCCTTTCTTAATGCCATCTTCTTTGCGAAGTTTTGTACGAATAACTTTTGCAAGTGGATCTGTATGTGTTTTTGAAATATCTGCTATTTGGAAACGAGTCGGATCCATTTTATTTGCTGCACCCATACTAGAGATGATTGGAATATTGCGTTTTAAACATTCCTTCATAATATGGATTTTATAAATAACTGTGTCTGATGCATCAATTACATAATCAGGCTTATAGCTGAAAAACTCTTCATACGTTTCTTCTGTATAAAACATATGTAAATCATGAACTTCACAATCAGGATTAATATCTGCAATACGTTCTTTCATTACAGCTGATTTTGAACGACCGATTGTTGACATATAGGCAACAATTTGACGGTTAATATTAGTAATATCAACATCATCTTTATCTACTAAGATGATACGACCTACACCTGTACGTGCGATGGCTTCAGCTGCAAATGAACCTACGCCACCTATCCCTAAAATGGCAACTGTTGTATTTTTTAATTTGTCGATACCCTCTGTACCAACTGCTAACTCATTACGTGAAAATTGATGTAACAAAATAATTCACTCCGATGTTTTATGTTTTTATTCCTACTAAACCACTCTGAAAAAATATACAATTTCCAAGCTTGAAAAGCAAGAGAAATCTATCTTCCTTTTCTGCTATCTTTATTATAAACCACTAGGTATAATACACACTTCAAAAAGGGATAAAAAAATAAATTGCCCCAAAGAGCCTATTCGTATATTTCTCACAAAAATAAGAAATGGCCGAAGAAAAATGCCATTTCTCATTTTTTCTATTTATCAAATCTCAAATACCTTTTAAAAAGCCTTTTTCATAGCTTTTTATCTACAGAAGTCTAAATATCCAAGTCTGTTAAAACGATGATATTATCATGCGATTGAAGCGCTGTAACTGGCACATCTATTGTTTGTTCTCCATGAATAAGTGCAGTTAATGCTTGGCGTTTTTTTTCTCCAACTGCAATCAATAAAATTGTCGATGCTCGTAAAATTGAAGAAATCCCCATTGTAATCGCTTCTTTCGGCACTTCGTCTATTGAATCAAAAAATCGCGCATTGGCCTGTCTAGTAGATTCTGTTAATGATACAACATGTGTTGGCGCTTCGAAAGGGGTCCCTGGTTCATTAAAACCGATGTGACCATTTTCCCCAATACCTAGCAATTGAAAATCTAGATTTATTTGTTTTAAAAGGGTTTCATAACGTTCTGCTTCTTGTTGAGCATCACTTGCTTCCCCATTTGGAAGTTCTGAATGTGCAAAGGGTTTTGCTTCAAATAAATTTTTATTCATAAAAGAGATGTAGCTTTCTGGATGACTTGCCTTTAAACCTACATACTCATCCAAATTAAAACTTTGACAAGAAGAGAAATCAATCGTGCTTGATACTAATTTCTCATATAGTGGAAGCATCGTACCACCTGTCGCTAGTCCAAAAGTTGTTGCACCAGAAGCTAGCTGATGTTGAATAATTTCCACTCCACGACTGTATAGTTCATCATGATCTTTTATAACCTGTAAATTGATTGACATAATAATCTCCTTTACTGTACATGAATGATAAAAAGACTCTATCAAATAATTAATTTATTTCATGTACACAACGTTGTTTTAGTTCGTACTTACTACTCATCTGTAAAAAAAGTTAATAGTGGCTCCATACATATACTATTTGAATCATGTTAACTTGCATTAATAGTCAGGCATCTTCCATACTTTTGGTAGTCAATAAATAGCTAAAAAAGAGACTTTTTTGCCCATGCTACTGCTTATATTTTAAAAGCCTTAATCAAAAATAATTAAACGGTTCGAATAAGCAAAATTTTTGGTTCACTTATTTAATTAAATGAATTAGTAAGTATCTCTTAACAAATCATTCGCCTCTTCCAGATACTACTATTTACCCAAATTCAAAGCAAGCCATTCATAGACGCTATAAAAATCAGGCCTTTTCTTTGAAGTAACTTTTACTCTATTTTTAGACCTACGTTGAAATTCCTTGTCGATTGCACTTTAAAAAAACGGCAACTCAAAATCGAGCTGCCGTAATTTAATGATACATTGATTTTTATTACATAAGATTCGCTTTTACATACGCTTCAACATCTGTAGCTGTTGCTAATGAAAGAACTGCATCTACATGCTGTTGTAATTGTTGTTTTGAAAGTTTAGCAATTTGTGCACGTGCTGGAAGAATTGATGAAGCACTCATTGAAAATTCATCTAGCCCTAAAGCTAATAGAATTGGAATAGCTACTTCGTCTCCTGCCATCTCGCCACACATACCTACCCAACAACCATTTGCATGACCTGCATCAATTACATTTTTCACAAGACGTAAAATAGCTGGATGATACGGTTGATATAAATACGAAACTTTTTCATTCATACGGTCTGCAGCTAATGTGTATTGGATTAAATCATTCGTACCAATTGATAAGAAATCTGCTTCTTTTGCAAATAAATCAGCAATAATTGCAGCTGACGGTATTTCGACCATCATACCGATTTCGATGTGATCAGAAACTTCTTTCCCTTCAGCTAGTAGCTCCTCTTTAACCGTAAGTAATAATGCTTTTGCTTCACGAAACTCGTCCAGAGTAGCAATCATTGGGAACATTACTTTTAAATTACCGTATACGCTGGCACGGAGCAAGGCACGTAGTTGTACACGGAATAGCGATTGATCATCAAGGCATAAACGAATCGCACGGTAGCCTAAGAACGGATTCATTTCACTCGGTAATTTTAAATAAGGTAACTCTTTGTCTCCACCGATATCCAATGTACGTACGACTGTTGGCTTGCCTTCCATTTTTTCAAGAACGGTCTTATATGCGACGAACTGTTCTTCTTCTGTTGGAAAATCGCTGCGGTCCATGTATAAGAATTCTGTGCGGAATAGTCCTACACCGTCCCCACCATTTGCGACAACCACTTCAACATCTTCTGATTGACCAATATTCCCTGCTAATTCTACGTGATGACCATCTGCATCAACACTTGGCTCTGCAATAAATGCACGTAGCGCTTGTTGTTGTTGTTCAAATCTTTGTTGTTGTTCATGATAGTCCGCCATTTCTGCTTCCGTGGGCTGTGTAATAACCACACCTGTAGAACCATCTACAATGACCATTTCCCCATGTGCTACTTGTTCTGTCGCATTTTTCGTTCCAACAATTGCCGGTATTTCAAGTGTACGCGCTAAAATAGCCGAATGGGATGTACGACCACCGATATTCGTTACAAAGCCTTGAACAAATTCTTTATTCAATTGAGCTGTCATTGAAGGCGTTAGATCCTCTGCAATGATGACTACATTCTCATTTATTGTTGTTAAGTCAGGTAAATCAATTTTTAATAATTTAGCAAGGAGACGGTGAGCAACATCACGAATATCTGCTGCACGTTCTTTCATGTATTCATTGTCCATTGATTCAAACATTGTAATAAACATCGTAGAAACTTCATCTAATGCCGCTTCCGCATTGATACCTGCATCAATTTTACCTTCAATGGCTGTTTTCATTTCTGGGTCTTGTAATACAAGAAGATGTGCTGAGAAAATAGCTGCATTTTCTTCCCCGAATTTTTCGGTCGCACGTTCACGAATTACTTCTAATTCAGCTTTTGCAAGATCCATTGCAGCTTGTAAACGCGCTTTTTCTTCTTCAGCATTGGCTACTTCAAACTTTTCAAATGATAAATCTGGTTCAACTAGGCGGTAAGCTGGCGCAATTGCGATACCATTTGAAACACCAATTCCATTAAATTTAACCATATTAAGCTTCTACACCGATGCCTTCATTTACAATGATTGCACCTGCTTTTTCGATTGCTGCTTCTGCATCTCCACCTTGAGCAGAAATAGTTACTGTAGCACCTGCTGGAATACCTAGTGCCATCACACCCATGATTGATTTTAAGTTTACTGAACGATTATTGTAAGCGATTTGAACTTCTGATGAGAATGGTGATACCGCTGATACTAATAATGTACATGGACGTGCGTGTAATCCTTCTGAGCTAGTAATTTTATATTGTTTTTCCATTGTAAAAAACCTCCGATTAATCAAATGTAATTCGATTTTTATATTTTTCGATATAGTATTCATTATTATTTTGTGCTTGTTCCACATTACTGCTACCAAACACCGGTAGTTCTTTTCCATCAGCTTTTAATAAGTCAATGGCTTGGACAATTGCTTCATTGAGCATAGCCGCACCAGCAATAGTAGAGGCAGGTCCATACTGTAACCCTTCACTCATTAATAAGCCATCGCCTACTGGTATGCCCGTATTTAAAACAACATCTGCAATGTCTTCTAATCTCTTACCACTTGGATGTCTTGAAACTTGTTGACGATACTCAAGTGATTGTAAGCTTATAACAGGTATACCCAATTCTTTAGCACGTAAAGCGATTTCAACAGGAATGGCATTACGTCCACTCGTAGATACAACGACTAATACATCATTCGCATGCAAATCAATTTGAGACCAATACGCTTCTATTTTTGATAAATCTTTTTCATTGCTTGAAGATGACAATGCCCCTTTATGTAGCATCAATTCTTCAATTGAAATTGGTTTTGCAGGAACAAGTCCACCTGCTCGGTAAAAAGATTCCTGTGCCAATAATTGTGAATGTCCACTGCCATATAGTTGAATAATGCCACCTGCTGCAATGGATTTATACATGAGTTGCGCAGCGTTCTGTAAGCCTTGTCTTTCTTGTTGTTCAATGCGTTGTAGTAATTTTACAGTTTCATTTAAATATGAAGTTATTGCTTTCACCTCTGTATTTCCGTTGTAAATTTGTAACGGTCTGCACGATAGGCAGACTGGACAACTTCAAATGGTTGACCATTTTTTAGCAAACTAATTCGTTTAATCGTTAAAACGACTGCATTAGGTTCTAAATGTAGGTATTTTCGATCTTCTTTTGCTACATTTGTAGCTTCCATTTGTTGAATAGCATTTCCTATCGGTAAACCATACACTTCTTCAACGATTTTATACAGCGATTCACTCACCAACTTTTCAGTCAAATCAGGTAGCACCTTCACTGGTATGTAAGTTCTTTCAATCGCCATAGGTTTTTGATCTGCATTACGAATACGCACCATAAAGTAGACCTCTTCATCATTCTCTAACAGTAAATCTTGTGCAACATCAAAGGGAGGAATTTGTTTTTCAAATTTCACAACTTTTGTACTTGGCGTCAGGCCTCGTGCATACATATCCTCTGTAAAGCTTGTGAGCCCATTTAAAGGCTGTTCAAGCTTTGGAACAGCTACATATGTTCCACGACCTTTTTCCCTATAAAGCTTTCCAGTTGAAACAAGATTAGTGATAGCCTGTCTTACAGTCATTCGACTAACTCCGAAGTATAAAGAAAGATTTCGCTCTGAGGGAATGGGTTCGCCAACTTTATATTCACCTAAATATATTTTATGCTTCAGTTCTTCCTCAATCTGAACATAAATCGGAATATGAGAATTTTTATTGACCACCGCAATTCACCTTCCTTTTAGATAAATTTATTATCCAAAGATAACTTTACCTTTTTTTATCGTCTTTTGTATAGTAAAATCCTTATTTAAAATGACTAAATCTGCATCTGCGCCTACTTCTACTCTACCTTTTGTATCTAAATTCATCTGGTTTGCAGCATTTGTTGATGACATAGCGACTAACTCTTCGAATGAACAGCCTGTTGCTTGTTGCATATTTTTCAAAGCAACGTCCATTGTTAAAATACTTCCTGCCAATGCACCATTTGGTAAATGGGCTCCTTTTTCAGTCACATGTACCATTTGTCCACCTAAATCATAATCGCCAAAAGGTACACCTTTCGCACGCATTGCGTCCGTAATTAATATTATATTACTTGCACCTTTTATACGATAGGCAAATTCCACAGCTTTTGGATGACTATGAATGAAATCAACAATTATTTCGGTTTTGATCTCATCTATCATCAAAGTTCCTCCAACAACGCCTGGGTCACGATGGTGGAATGGACGCATTTGATTATATAAATGCGTTGCTTGTTTTGCACCAAGCTGCATGGCTTTTTCAACTTCTTCATAGCTAGCGTCTGAATGCCCGATTGAAACAATAATTCCTTGCTGTGCTAATTCTTTTACAAACTCAAAGCCACCTTCTACTTCTGGTGCCATTGTAATCTCTTTAATTTTACCACCACTTAATTGTTGCCACTTATTAAAGCGTTCAACTGTTGGTAAAATAACATACTCTTCTGGTTGTGCACCTACTCGTTTAGGTGATATAAATGGACCTTCAACATGTACACCCAGTACTTCTGCCTCGTCCTCATTATTTTCAAATTCAGCAATATTTTTTAATGCTTTTTCAATTGATTCTGGTTTTTGCGTCATCGTTGTTGCTAAAAATCCAGTAACCCCTTCTTTAGGCAAAGATTTTGCCATTTCATGCAGTGTTTCTGGTGTCGCATCCATTGTATCAACGCCTGCTGAACCATGGATATGCATATCAATAAATCCAGGGAAAAGATAATTTCCTTGGCCATCAATTTCAAGTGCTGCTTCTTTATTAATAGTTGAAGCAATCTCAACAATTTTACCTTGTTCGACATAAACTTCTTGATTCATTTTTGTATCATTTGCATTTACTACATGCACATTTTTAATTTTCACTGTTTGCGTCACGATTAAACGCCTCCTCAATCAAATAGACAAACCCTCGATTTTAAAAAAATCGAGGGAAGCTATTGATGTACTATTACTTTATTTTAAATCAATAATGCCTGCTGTTCCCGCTTGTTGTGTGCCTGGTTTTAAAATGCTTACTTCTTTACCTTGTGCATTTGTTAAAACGACTGGCGTTACAGTTGATAAAGCATGCGTTGCTACATAATCAAGATCTACTTTAATTAATGTATCACCTCGTTGAACAATTTGTGATACTTCAACCACTGTTTCGAATCCTTTACCGTCAAGCTTCACTGTATCTAAACCAATGTGGATTAATACTTCTAAGCCATTATCTGCAACAATACCAATGGCATGTTTTGTTGGGAAGATCATCATAATTTTACCGTCTACTGGTGATTTAATTTCACCATTTTCGATTTTAATACCGAAACCTGGTCCCATCATTCCTGAAGCAAACGCTTGGTCAGGTACTTCACTTAATGGAATAACCTCACCTGTTGCTGGCAATACGAAATCATTACTAATAAATTCATCTTTATCAGCTGGTGTTTCTTGTTGAATTTCTTCAACTGGTACGTCAGCTGCTAATGGTGGATTACCTACTTGTAAACGTTTTTTCATTGCTTCTGCTAAAAATTCTACAGATGTACCAATGATAACTTGTGCATTTGTTTTGTTAATTTTCATTACGCCACGCGCACCGTATTTTTTCAATTCTTTTTCATCAACAACTGATGAATCTTTCAATGTCATACGTAATCTTGTTGTACAGTAATCAATATTTTCGATATTTTCTTTACCGCCTAAACCTTCAATTGTATGATACGCTTTTGCATCTAATACTTCATCATCTGAACCGACTAAAGTTGTGCTTTCTTCTTCCTCTTCATCGTCTTCACGACCTGGTGTTTTCAAATCTAATTTTTTGATTAAGAAGTAGAAAATCACAAAGTAGATTGCACCGAATACTAAGCCTAGCGGCAATAGCATCCATGGTTTATCAGCAAGTCCTAAATTTAATAGGAAATCGATAAAGCTCGCTGAGAAACCAAATCCATCTCGGAATCCAACAACATATGCTACTGCTAATGCGATACCTGTTAATACTGCATGAATACCATATAATAATGGAGATAAGAACATAAATGTAAATTCGATTGGTTCTGTAACACCTGTTAAGAATGCTGTTAAACCGATAGATAAGAACATACCACCTACAATGGCACGTTTATGTTTTTTAGCTGTTAAATACATAGCTAAGCATGCGGCTGGTAAACCAAACATCATAATTGGGAAGAAACCAGCTTGGAAATGCCCAGCTGTTTTATCGCCTGCTAAGAAGCGAGGAATATCCCCTTTTACTACTTCTCCTGCTGCATTTGTAAATGTACCGAAGTCAAACCATACAACCGTATTAATTACATGGTGTAAACCAGTTGGAATTAATAAACGGTTCATGAATCCGTAAATACCTGCGCCTAGAGCACCTGCATCGATCATCCATTTTGCACCTGAATCTAACCATGATTGTGGGTAACCCCATAATGCGGCTAAAATGGCACCGATAATTGCCATTGTGATAGATGTAATGATTGGAACAAATCGTTTTCCTCCAAAGAATGATAGCCATTCTGGGAATTTAACGTTGTGGAATTTGTTGTAAAGTAAACCTGCAGTTATACCCGAAATAATCCCTCCGAATACCCCCATGCTTAAATCTTTATTTACTGCACCTAATACTGCTACTAATACCAGCTGTGCTACTAAACCTGCTAATGCAGCTGCTCCTGCACCGTCAACAGCTAACCCCATAGCAATACCGACAGCAAATATAATTGGTAAATTACCTAAAATGGCATTACCTGCAGCTTCCATAATACTTGCGATATATTGTACCCAATGGATATCAATTGCCCCAAGCATATCAGCTGAACCAAAACGTACTAAAATGGCTGCGGCTGGTAAAGTCGCAATTGGAAACATTAATGATTTACCAATTTTTTGTAGAAACGCTAACATACACTTCACTCCTTTGTCTTTTTATAGAAACTTATTGGTCTAGTTGTCTATACCAATTATAAAGCGTTTCCAAAAATTTTAAAACCCTTTATTTTGAATTTAGATTCCCTATATATTTTTTTACAAAACAAAAAAGTAAGTTATTACTGCTTTAGCCACAGTTTCCAATAACTTACTCTCTATCAAACGAACTATTTATCGTATTTTAAGAATGGATATATCGCGAAATAGATAATTTTTGCTTCACTAGGGTTACCATATGAACAACTTAATTTACTTGGAAATGCATAAGGTTCTAGCCCTATTTCTATATATTTCTTTACAAAAGGATTTGAATGTATCGCATTTAAAAGAATGGAATCATCCGATTGTTGACCGGTATAGATAGCAAGCGTCCACAGCATCCAATTTTTAAATGGTGATTGTTCCTTTTCATCAAGCATGATTTGTGATACACCACCCAAATCGTCTTTCAGCATACGAAGTAATGGATGTAAGTATTTCAACATATTATGCTGTTCGATTTCTTCTTTTGATAACTGATTTAAGATGTGTAATGCTTCATCAAACCGTTGCAAGCTATACAGCAAAACCACTTGTGCATACACGAGCCTCACAATCATTTGTCGATCATACTGCTGAAAATTCACTTTCTCTAAAATGGCTAAACGTTGCTCCAACTCGCCATCTTCATGCATCAATAAATTTGCATCTAAATTATTTTTATCATTCATATAAGCTAATTGAGCAAGTTCTAGACGCTTTTCTTTATTATCTGATAAATAAGCTTCATACGCGTATTTTTGTGCCTTATCTACATTTTTCACTGGTCTAAACGGAATCGAACGCATCTTTTTCTCCATCCGTTTTTGTTCGAATGTATTTGTAAAAGCCATTTTTTCTAGATGACGTGCTACTTGCCAATTTCTATATTCTTCCTCAGTCGCATCTGTCCCTATTATTTCTTTAGGCTGCCTAACCTTTTCAAAAATATCTCGATTAAACTCTTCATCATAATAAAGAGTAATTTTACGACTGTAATTTGCGATTGTCGCTGTTGAAACACCAAAAATCTCGCTTAATTTTCTTTGTGTCATTATTTTAGGAATTAAATCATTTTTCATCCCGAAATCAAGAATCGCTGCTACTAGCGCCTGCTGTTTTCTGATTTTTAAGGTTGACCCTTTTTTGGCCATATACATGAAAAAGACGATAGGCAATCGATCAGTCGATAATTCTAATTTTAATAACTGCATATCTAAAGACATTATTAATTGAAGGAAATCAATATTCGGTATTTTCACTTCTTCTTCGTCATAAAAACCGATATCTGTCATTAGATTTAAGAGACAATTAATAAGTTCATTTTCATAAAACATTTCTAAATTCTCATACTTAGATTGTTCAAAATTTTGGCGCCATCCATTTAACACATCCCGCTGAGAACCATCAATTACAATCGCACTACTTAATAGATTATAAAAATATTCATTTACCCCTGGGATAATATGCCCTAAAATGATATTTCCAACGATTTCATCATCCATTTCTGAATCAGCTAAATAAATCATTTCACCCGTCCAAATATGTTGAAGAATTAAATAATCTTCATAGCTATCAATAATTTCTCCTATGAAATAGTAGGGTTTCTGCCAACTTGTAAGTATCGCATGCGTCCGAGGTTGAACAATTTCCTTCATACACTTCATTAAATGGTAGCTCCACTGCTCCCTATTTTTAGTGAAAAAGTACACATCTGCCAGTAAATGATTAAGCGTTATTTGATCCATTTGATTAGAAAAAACATGTAAATTATCCTGTTGTGCCCATTGTTCAATAGCCAATTTTTCATCAGCGGTTGGATGTTCTGCTATAAATTTTTGCAGCACGCGTCCTTTAATGGCTGTCCAATGCTTTTCAAGTGTAATTTTTTTTTGTGAAAAACAACAATCTTTCATAGCTTTTTCACTTCCACAAAAGCATTTCATGACTTTCGCTTCCATTTTATCTAATCCCCCTCCATCACACTACTTACATATGTATAAGAAAGACCTCTGATTCTAATAGAATCAGAGGTCTGAATGGTCTTCGTTAAACAAATCCCAATGGTGCCGTCCATGATTGCATCGTTTAAACCCGCTCTCAGCAGGTGGGTGTCCTCACACTAAACGAGAAATGTCCCCAGGAGGGCTTATCCTCATATTAGAAAATATTGAACTCCCTAATAATTGATGTTCGGTCAAAACTGATGTTTCTCTAACGAACACCTCAGGATTTGTATATATGCATAATAACATGAATTATCTATTTATTTCAAATAATAAGTAGACGTTTTTTTAA
>JAGHSJ010000393.1 GCA_018065935.1 Candidatus Kurthia equi | reverse complement strand
CCCATTCGTCCAGGTAACAGATCTTTAATCTGTTCCCATTGATCATCTCTTAAGGCATAGCGTTTAGTCATAAAAGTATAATGGGGACAAGGTGGTTTTCCTCAAGGTAATTGATGACACGCCCTAGGTGAGCTCGCCAGAGAAGTATATGAATGGGATAAATATGTAGCATGATTCCTCTAAATAAAATTGGTTGAGAAATTTTCATTTCAAGATTAGAAAATATCAGCATATCAAAGTTTTATGATGTGCTTAAATCGATAAAATATAGGGTTTAGATGTAAACCCTATAACTATGTCAAATAAACTTGAACGTCAAAAACTGACTCTCCCAGAAGGTCATGACAAACTACTTCTCCACTCCTGCTGTGCGCCGTGTTCAGGCGAAGTGATGGAAACACTCATTGAATCAGGCATCGACTTTTCAATCTTTTTCTATAACCCTAACATTCACCCCGTAAAAGAATATGAAATTCGCAAAGAAGAGAATATTCGCTTTGCCGAAAAACATAATATCCCTTTTATCGACTGTGATTACGATACTGACAATTGGTTTGCACGTGCCAAAGGTATGGAAAATGAACCTGAAAAAGGTATTCGCTGTACCATGTGCTTTGATATGCGATTTGAACGTACTGCCTTGTATGCAGCCGAAAATGGCTTCAGTCTAATAAGTAGCTCACTTGGTATTTCCCGTTGGAAAGATATGAAACAGATCAATGACTGCGGTCATCGTTCGGCTTCACATTATCCAGGCATTACCTATTGGGACTATAACTGGCGTAAAAATGGTGGTGCTGTCCGTATGCTTGAAATCAGCAAAAAAGAGGAGTTTTACCAACAGGAATATTGTGGCTGTGTCTATTCTTTACGTGATACCAACCGTTGGCGTATGAGCCAAGGTCGTGAACGGATTAAATTAGGTGTGAAATTCTATTCGAATGCCATGGATGACGAAAACTAAGTTTCTGTTGCCAAATACTAATTTTTCCAAAAACTGGTTCCACGTACTTCAATTGGTACAGTTGGAATCAGTTTTTCTTAATGAACAAACCCATTGGCATGAGATAAAGCTGAAGTTTGGGCTTATTCATTTTAAAATATTTTGAATAAGCCCTAGATGAAACATAATATCCAACAAAGAGATCAACTCATAATATTTTTATTTTTCGTTTCACGAATACAGATAAAAGCAAATAAGGATACACATGCTGCGATAGATAAATAATATCCAACAGCGTACAGACCATAGTTTTGAGCTAATTTCGTTGCAATCAAAGGTGCAAATGAAGCTCCTAAAATACTACCAAAATTATATGCTAAGGCTGTTCCCGTATATCTCACTGAAACAGGAAAAATTTCTGACAAAATTGTTCCAAGTGGTCCATAAGTTAAGCCCATAATCGCCAAACCTAGACACAAGAAAACCAATACTGAAAGTGCATTTTCAGCAACAAAAAACTTTGAAAAAAATAATCCAAAAATTATCGTCAGAATACAAATTGCAATTGAAGTAATTTTTCTACCATATTTTTCAGCCGATATTGCAGAGAGAGGAATACATATAGCAAAACACAATGTTGCGATTAACTGCATTTTTAAAAAATCATCACGACTATAACCTAAAGCACTTGTCCCCCAATTTAGAGCAAATATCGTCATTAAATAAAATACAACTAAGGTACACACTGTGGCCAATGTGCCCAAGAGAATTTTACCCATGTGCTTTGTTACAACATCTTTAAATGGTGCTTTAGATGCTGTTTTCTGATTGAGAACATTTTGAAAAGCTGGAGATTCATGTAATTTTAAACGTATGTATAACCCAACGAAAACAAGTAAGGCACTTGCGATAAATGGGATTCTCCACCCCCATGCTAAGAATGCCTCATCTGATAAAAAGGCACCTAATAATAAAAATGAGCTTGCAGCAAGAATAAAACCAATAGGAGAACCGAGCTGTGGGAACATGCCATACCATGCACGTTTCCCTTCAGGTGCATTTTCAGTTGCAAATAATACAGCACCACTCCATTCACCACTTAACCCAAGTCCTTGACCCAAACGACACAGCGCTAACAAAATTGGGGCAGCCACGCCAATTTGTGCATAAGTTGGTAATAATCCAATACAAATTGTAGATATCCCCATTAATAACAATGCTGCAACAAGTGTAGCTTTACGGCCTATACGATCTCCCAAATGTCCAAAAATTACAGCACCAATTGGACGGGCTATAAAGGCAATCGAGAAAGTCGCTAAAGATTGTAGCAAGGCTGCACTACCACTACTTTCTGGGAAAAAGAGATGTGGGAAAACTAACACTGCTGCTGTAGCATAAATATAAAAGTCGAAAAATTCGATTGTTGTACCTACCAGACTGGCAAATAAAACACGTGTTTTTGAATTTGGATTGACTACGGATGTTTTCTGTTCTAAATATTCCATGATAGACCAACATAATTTATATAATAATCAAATATATAAACAAGGCGACTCTCATATGTTGTGATACAAAAAATGATGGCGTCTTAGATATACACTGAACAAAATATTTTTAGAACTGAGTTTAATTTTTATGACTTTAAGCATAATTTGGACATTTGAATCGATCAGACATGTTTAATATTTCTCAAGAAATATTGGTTCAGCTATCAATTTTAGAATTCGATTTTTTTTGCTTAATTCAAGGTGATTACTCAAAACTCTATCAACATTTTGTCCGAGCAATTTATCCCCACAAAAAACATTAGTAAAACGATATTTTTTCACGAAAACATGATTTATTTTCACGACTTATATTGTGAAATATATTCATTTGAACCTTAAAAAAGATCAGCATATCGAAGTTTTTGTGATGTGCTTAAATCGCTAAAATAGAGGGTTTAGATTTAAACCCTATAACCATGTCAAATAAACTTGAACGCCAAAAACTGAGTCTCCCAGAAGGTCATGACAAACTAACTTCTCCATTCCTGCTGTGCGCCGTGTTCAGGTGAAGTGATGGAAACACTCATTGAATCAGGCATCGAGTTTCCGATCTTTTTCTACAACCCCAACATTCACCCCATAAAAGAATATGAAATTCGTAAAGAAGAAAATATTCGTTTTGCCGAAAACATAATATCCCTTTTATAGACTGTGATTACGATACTGACAATTGGTTTGCACGTGCCAAAGGCATGGAAAATGAACCAGAGAAAGGTATCCGTTGTACCGTGTACTTTGATATCCCATAGATGGCGAAAACTAAGTTTCTGTCGCTTGATACCAATTTTTCCAGGAACTGGTTCCACGTACTTCAACTGGTACAGTTGAAATCAAGTTTTCTTTTAGAACGTCAGTCTGCCCCACAGCTTTAGCAAGTCGGGCTTTTATAGAATGGATGCATTCTCGATCTCCAAATTCACAGCGGTCTAAGGTAGTCCCCCCACAAGGACCATTCGCCAATCCTTTGGGACAGGTTTCAGGACAGATATATAAAGTATCTCCTAGCCTGCATTGACCACAGCTTTCACAGCCCACAATGCCATGCTTAGCGATAAATTCAGTTTTCAGTAATATTTTTGCGGCAGATTTATGCTCCCAAAATGAGGCTTTAAAAATAAAGCGTCCGATACCCTTTGCAATTTTGGACTCAAACAATGCCTCATGCATGAAATGTAATTGCTGATATTTAATCAACTGACTGGATGTCGGCTGACGTGAGTAATAAGGTAATTCCGGCATGAACTCTTTTCCAGTCTTCACTTGCCATAGTGAACTCCAGAGAGCTTCAAGTGCATTCAAATCTAGATGCTGATATTGTTCTATATAACTTTCTAAAAGCATTTGCTCTTCAGGCTTGTGACAGGCTGAAAGATGAACTCCAGCAAACCCAAGACTTTTACATATCAGGATCTGTAAAGCACAACGTAAATAAACATGATCACTTAACCCTGCCTGTTTCTCCTCAGCTAGTACCTTCATCATATGCGGTGTGATGACGATACCAGCAATCTTATTTCTCACCATAAAATTGGCACGAGCCAAACTCAGCGGCACAACACAAGCAAGTATTTTCTGTGGGTAATGGTGATGCTTTAAAAAAGCCTTGACCTGTTTTAAAGCATCTATGTCATAACCTAATTGTGTAATTATAAAGTCTGCACCTGCCTTAATCTTTTTGTGTAGTTTTAGATATTGTGCGTCACGCTCAGCTTCCGCATATTTGAATGGGTTAAAGGCCACACCCAAATTAAAACCACCATGGCGCTTTGCTGCCATCACGGCATTCACCGATTCTAGGTAACGGGTACGTGATGATCCCTCTTGTCCATGACAATGCTCTTTGAGCTTATCGCCTGTGAGCAATAAAAGATTCTTAATATTCGACGCTTTGGCTTGCCTTAGGAATAGTTCAAAATTCTGAATATCTCGCGCTTTTCCGGCAAAATGTAGAACTTTATCGACTGATTCCGGATAATACTGGCTAGCCTCAAGCGGTGCCATATCATGATCTGAATGGACACGGTCGGTGATTGCGATAAAGGCTGAAAAACTAGCAATATTTTGGGCTACATGGTGGGTTTTAGAAGAAGTCAAATATTCAACTAAAATACAAAATTTTTGATGTTCTAATTGTTGGAAGAAATTAATCATAACCCTGATTTACCGAATATCTTAGAGCTAAAGCGTTATTTAAAATTCAGGAGAGAAAATCGCATTGTAGGTAAATACAAATTGAATATTCTCTCCTATTCACATTCTTTATTTTCTTTTAGCTGAGCTGATCTTCATTTGACGGCGCAGCGTAGTAATTTTTTGCTCAAGTAACTGAATGATTAAATCAGAACCACTAATCCAAGTGTCATGATCCTGAAATTTCAACTCATCCTTTAGAACAATTTCAGATTTCTCAACATTTTTATTTTTTTTAGATATCTCGAATCCTAGAACACTATTTTCATTAGAACGTATTACCTTTAACACACTAAAATCAATTGGGTCATTGGTATTTGTCATTCGACATACTCGACCAATAAACTCTTTATCCTTTAACATTTTTACTCTCAAACCAATGGATAACTTACTTAAAACTTTTAACATGCTAAGTAATTTGAATATCTTGCAAAAGGATTAATTAAAGCATTTACAGTTATTACCAAGGCAATAATATCCATACTTTGACTGATCACTTTTACACGATGTCAATGATTAAATTAAGGCCAGAACTTTTTTCCGACCTTATTCATTAATTTGATTTTTTCCCACTGGGTATCATAGGAAATTTTGTTACCCTCTTCGGTTGAAGCAAAACCGCTTTGTAAACACAGCCCTAATTGCTCAATAGGTAAAAATTGAGTAGCCTCATCAATACGTTGAAAAATATCTTCTTCACTTTCAAGATACTCTTTTTTGGATGAGATTAAGCCTAAAAATACCTCTGCTTTGGTATTTTTAAGTTTCGAAATAGGTTCAAATCCACCCGCACGTTCAGTATCAAATTCCAATAAAAAACGATCAACATTATCTAATTGTTCAAAAATATATTCAGAAACAAAATCATAGCTACCCTGATACAACCAACTTGAGCAAAAGTTACCACGATCGACATGCAATGATATGAATAAATCTTCAGGTTTATCCTTGAGCGCAAGATTAAGTATTTCTACACCCAGTAGTGCCAAGTCATCAATTGACATGCCAGATCTAATTTCATTTGCTCTATATTCTTGATCACTTAAATATGCCCAAAACTCATCATTCAGTTGTAAATATCGACAACCTTCTTGGTAAAGGGCTTGAATAGCATCTTGGTAAGCTTTTCCAATATCAGCAATGTATTCATGCATGCGGTCTGCATAAAATCTATTATTTCTTATATGTGGAAAAAGCAACATAGTTGGACTAGGTATACAATATTTAGCCGTGGCAAAACCTTCAATGGCTTTATGTAGATAACGATAATGAATCAGGCTTGTGTTCTCATCTGACCAAGCAATTTTTCCTGTGACACGGATATCAATAGGCTTAGTAATTGCATTTTTATATTTTAAACAGTCTCGTGTTTTATAACTTTCTATCCCATTAAACTGTTCTAAAAAATCAAAGTGCCACCAAGCTCGTCTAAAATCACCATCCGTCATAACAGAACAATCTAAATCAAGTTGAATATCAATTAAATTATCAATTTCTGCATCTTCAACTTGTCTTAAGGTTTCTTCATAAATCACACGATCAGCAAAATCATAGCGAGCTTTCTTAAGTTTTAGTGCTCTTAAAAAGCTACCGATATGTTCTACCTTATTGTTTGCATATTGTGTTTTCGCATGGGGAGATGTATTACTTTGCATAAATAAACCAAATGTAAAATGGCTTTTTAAAAGCACATTTATAAAATAAAAGCGCCGTTAATGATTAATTCAAATCAACGACCAAAAGGTACCTGCCCATTATTTTGACGCTATGAATGAAAAACCAGATGACGAATCATCTGGTTTTCAGTGTCATAACCTTCAAAACGGGAGTATTGAATGCCTTACGACAACTTGGGCTGGTATTTGCTAAGAGAAAGTTAGAAATAGGAAAACTAGAAAGCACAGCAATACAAATGAATTATAACGATTACTGCACAGCATTTTACTGAAGGATTTTCACATAGACATGAAGTTCCTTCAGCTTTAAGTATTTAAACTTTTATTTCATTGCATAACGTAATGTCACCCAAGCTGTGCGACCATCTTGGTGATAACCTGTATTCGTTATGTTTTTAACGTCAAAAGCATTCGCTAATTTTCCTTGAACAGAAAATTCAGGAGTTACACGATACGTTACACGAGTATCAAATAAGACATATCCAGATAGATCAGGCGTGTAATCACCAGTTCGACGTGAATCTTCAGCATGGAAACTTCCACCCACCGTCCAATTATGCATTGAATAATCTGCTGACAAATTTAAAAGCTGTTTAGGCTTATAAATTAATTGATTACGTTTTTCCCCTCTACTGCGATTTTCTGGATCTTGATAGGTATAATTAAAGTTCCAAGCAAAATGGTCTAAGCTTTGACCTAGAACTAATTCAATTCCGCGAATTCTGGCTTGCTGTACATTAGATGGGAGCCAATTACCTGATGCATCTTCTGCCCAAGAAATGAGGTTCTCTACTTTATTGTCAAAAGCATTGAGCTCCCAATTTAGATAAGTATGTTGTCCCTTAAATCCAATCTCATAATTTTCAGATTTTTCAGGATTCAAATTTGGATTGCCTGAATAGGGATAATAAAGATCATTAAAAGTAGGAGCGCGAAAGGCTGTACCGTAAGTCGCATAAGCCAGTACCTGATCAGTTAAATGATAACCAAGTGTGGCATTTCCAGTCGTTTGATTACCAAATTGTTGATTATCATCGATTCTTAAAGCACCTTGGAGATCAAATTTACCAAAATTTCCCAGATATTGAGCAAAATATCCTAAATTATAGCGAGTATCCTCATCGTAACGCGTTGACCCAGTCACTTTATCTACTTGATAATCAAAACCAGAAACGAGATTATTTTTCGGGCTCAACTGGATGGTATTAAGCCAAGATAAAGTATCTCTCTGCGTATTAATTTCCGCAGGGTAAGCATCATAAGTATGTTGCTTATCTTGAGAAACACCAAGCTTAAGCTCGGTTGTCCAACGATCGTTCGCTTTATATTTTAGATTTGTACCATATACTGCTTGTTCAATTTTACTATGAACATTTGGAGTATCTGTATAAGCCCCGTAGCCCCAATCATCTTGGTTATCGAAATCATTATTACCCACAACATGCAGCACGTTCATACTCACATCCAAACGATCATTAAATGTGTGTCCTGCTCTTAAAGATGCAGATGCATTTTCATATCCATCACGATCTAAATCTTCAGACTCATTCAATGTAGACGCATTTATTCCTTGCGTTTTTAACCCTGCTACACTTAAGGTTGCCCAACTATTTTCACTACGGGCATTAAACCCTACATTTGCCTCATAAGTTTCATGAGAACCATAGGTGAAATTAGCGAATGGTTTTAATCCTTGAGCTGAGCCTTTACGTGTATAGATTTTTATCACGCCACCAATGGCCTCTGAACCATAGAGGCTTGATCTTGGCCCCCTAACGATTTCAACGCGTTCAATTTGTGAAATAGGTAAATGCTCAAAAGCCGTCTGACCTAAAGTTGCTGATCCAACTTTTTGACCATCGACTAATACAAGTACTGCATTTGAGTTTGTGCCCCGTATCGAAATCCCTGTAGTTTTACCCTGACCACCATTATTGGTATATGAAACACTAGGCACTGTACGCAACAAATCTTGTAATGAGTTGAAATTTTTACTTTCAATTTCGGCTCGATCGATTACGGTAACGGCAGCTAATGTATCTTGATTTTTTTGTTCAATTAGATTTGATACTGAATTGATTGTAGGAAGAACTTTAATATCACTTATTTGTGCAAATGTGTTTGGGACTTGCGTAAGAAAAATAAATGATCCAAATATTGTTTTATTGATAAATTGCATGAGAGATTACCTTTTTCGCACCACCCCGTGCGATTTCTAGAGAGAAATACGAGGGTTAAAAAAAAGGTAAGCAATTAAAAAAAAGACGCAAAACTGCATTACCCTTTCAACGCCCACCGCATTATTAGGTTTGCTTTAGGCCGGTCTCCGGACTTAAGTTCATAGAACTATTCACCGTTGCGGGGGCAGTGTCAGCTTTAAAGTTAAACTCTAACTGACTTCCCAGTTTCACTTCTCGAGGAAGCACCTGAAGCAAAGCAGAGACTAAATTTAAGCTGTTCAAATGTCAAACATTTACTTTTTTAAATGAGTTGAAATTTGAAGTTATTAAAGCTCCTCTCTGTGTATTAAGGCTTGTCACAAACTAGATGTCTTATTTTATCTTGTCGAAATAATTCGTATATACGACATGCATACTCTTACATTTCCTATAAGAATCATTAGACCTAATCAAGTTCTTTCTCTCTCGATTCACCAACACATCGTAAATAATATGCGCAAACTGCTTCATCTTTGCAGGTCACTCATAAGCTGTATCATTTGCTCCATATGCGCTGCATTACTCTCTAAAACAGCGTCATCAAGCCCAG
>JAGHSJ010000370.1 GCA_018065935.1 Candidatus Kurthia equi | reverse complement strand
TTATTTTATTTTCAATAATTCATTAAAATAATTTGTAACAAATACATTTTGTGGATCCAATTGTTCACGAATGGCTAAAAAATCATGTAACTGTGCATACTTCGCTTGCATCGTCTCATAAGTTAGCTGATTCATTTTTCCCAAATGCGGACGTGCCTGATATTTTTCAAGCAATCGATGTGCCCAAGTGAAGTACGCTTCATGTGGCATGCCCTTATACATATGAAAGGCAAAGAATGCGCTATCCGCTCCTTGGGTAGGACTTAGAAAACCACTCTCTCCAGCTGCAACACGGATTTCAATTGGAAAATGAACATGAAATGGTTTTGATTTTAAAACAAAGTGGATTTCTTCTAATACGGCTTCAAAATATGCGATAGGAACCGCGTATTCCATTTCCAAAAATTTCACTTTACGGGGTGAAGGGAAAATATCATAGCAATATTCCTCTTTTGTCCCAGTAGGAACGCCCCTAGCGGAAACTTTGCTAACCAAGTGAGACGCCTTAGGGAAAATTTTGCATCCCGTTGATAAGAGTTGAAGCACATTATTTTCCATAAAATCATCTGTCCATTTTTGAAAACGAGAGGTTTGAATGGTTGGACTTTCTAATTGATCCATCGTTTTTAACTGCATTTTTTCTTGCCCAGGGAAATAAAACCACTCCGCATGCCGATGTTCTCCCATTATTGTAGAGGCATTTTTTAGTGTTTCCTCTATTGTACAGTGTTGTGAAGTATAGCTAAGTGCATATAACGGCAACGCTTGAAATGTGACTTGCACAATGACTCCAAGCAATCCCAGTGAGAGATGTAATGCTTGCGACATCCCATCATTCTCTTGGCGTGTTACTTCCCGATATTGTCCCGTACCATCAATAAAGCCCCATTTCACGACTTGATTGGAAATAGAGCGTAACTGAAGCCCCGTTCCATGTGTTCCTGTAGAAATTGCTCCTGCAATGGATTGCTCAGCTATATCCCCCATATTTTCAAGTGCCAATCCATACTGCTTTAAGACTGGACCGATTTCATGCAAATAAGTTCCCGCCCAAAATGTTGCTTGACGATGTTCTTTATCAATAGAAATAAGGCCTCTTAGCTGATGAAGGCTCATTGAGTGGTGCTGTGGTTTCGCTACAGGACTAAAGGAATGAGCTGCGCCTACGGTACGAATAGTTTTCTTTTCAGCACGCACATATTCCACAATGCTTGAAATTTCTTCTATGGAAGAAGGCTCATGAAAATTTAATTGTTGTGCAGTTTCGTTCTGCGCCCAATTTAAAAATTTCCCTGTACGTAATTTATCTATAGAAAGCATTGCGAATCCCCCCTATATGTTTTATAACTCCCTTTGTACTTTCCTTTCCGTACTAAGTGAAGTTCATTAAAGCGCTCACATAATTCCCCGGCCTTCGCATGTCGGAAATAAATGGTGTCACCTATGTCATAGCTATTCGCTTGCATCTTCAACGGCGTTTGAACCTCTCCTGCTCCTTCAGTAGGGTAAAAGGTTAGTCCAGGGCTCACAATTGTCGGTTGGCGTTCTTTATCGATAGGCCCAGAAGCCAAGTAACCACCACCATGGCAGACAATCGTATCTACTGTCGGCTTTCTTGTCGCACGTAATGCAAATCCAGCTGCCGGTTGAAGTTCTGATTTCTGATAAAAATCAAATAATCCCGGTTTGTAAAAACCAGAGCCTATCGTTACTTCCGTCACTTCTCTACTTGTCGCAGTAAAATCAAGACTCCCCGTACCGCCACCATTGACGAATTCAATAGTGTCAATTTCTTGTTTTAATTTAAATACTGTCCTTCTTCTAAAATCCGCTATTTTAGATTTAGAGTATTTTTGCAGCTGACGAATAACGACTCCCTTCAGCATATTATTTGGCGCATTCCCAACTCCAGCTAGTTGCGCTTCATACCCCATTAATCCTGTGATTTTAATATTACGCATCGCTTGCAACTGCTCAATAAATTGCAAAAATTGCTCCATATTCGTAATGGAAGATCTTCTCGTGCCAAAGTAAACAAAAGGTGTTGGCAGGGATAGATTAATATCAATGCATACAGAAGCTACAATATCTTGACTCTCTGCAATAGCATTCAGCCAACCCGCTTGTTGTAAATCATCCACCATAAATGTGATAGATTTTCCCTTATGAACCCATTCACATGCCTCTGTAACTACTTTTTTCTCCATCACCGGATAACCAATTAAAAAGTTATCTAAGCCTCTTTCTGCTAAGTACACCGTTTCTTGAGCTGTAAATGTCATCCATCCATTAAAATAAGGCATATTTTCCTGTAAATATTCCAACATGCCAAATGAACGAATGCTCTTTGTAGCGATACGGACTTTTTTATCCTTTGCCAATAAAGATAGGGTTGTAATATTAGCATCCAGCTGCTCTAAATCTACCCAAGCAAAGGGTCTTTCAATTTCTCGAAAAGCGTTATTATACTGTTTCATGTAGTCACACCTCTCTACAATGCACAATTAAGTAGAATTGGAAAAAAATACTCCTCTACTTGAGAATATAGAATTTCATCTAATATCTCAAGCAAAGGAGTCGTTATTTTGTATTTTCATTTTGTATCAATGAATTTTAAAGAAATCAAAAGCAAACATTGCCATAAATAGTGTATGAATTCCCATGAAGATTAGCGCATGCTTATTAAAACGTTTTGTTTCTAAAAACTCCATTGTCAAAACCACCCTTCTTATTTTTTTCTTAGTATAAATCATTTACCCTAAAAAAGAACATAATATGTCTAAAATGTGACAGATTATTCTCTACCTATTATTTGACAACTGATTCTCCACTTGTGAAAATAAGCATAGGATAAGTGAAAGGACGTGTTTTTCTATTGAATAAAGCATTGCTAGTAATTGATTACACGAATGATTTTGTTGCTTCAGAAGGGGCGTTAACTTGTGGCGTTGCCGGTCAACAATTGGAACCGAAGATTGCTTCCTTAGTAGAAGAATTTATTGCCCAACAGGAGCTTGTGCTATTCGCGAATGACTTACATCAGCTTGATGATCCGTATCACCCTGAATCAAAGCTCTTTCCTCCACATAATTTAAAGGGGTCAAACGGACGTAATCTCTATGGCTCTATACAAAATGTTTTTGAAAAATATCAAAATCAGCCGAATGTAATCAGTATGGATAAAACGCGCTATAGTGCTTTTGCAGGTACACCGTTGCAATTAATTTTAAATGAACGAAACATTAGTGAAGTCCACTTAGTTGGTGTTTGTACAGATATTTGTATTTTGCATACAGCAGTTGATGCATATAATTTAGGCATGCATACGGTAATTTATAAAAATGGCGTAGCAAGTTTCAATCCTCAAGGGCATGATTGGGCGCTTGACCATTTCCAAAACAGTTTAGGTTTCGACGTGAAATAATGCGAAAAGAACGCTTTTTAATAAACGCTAAATACAGGAAATAATCTACATGCTAAAAAATCGCTGTGATGGTCTTATTTTCCTGTTCAATCGATTAAATACGACTATAAGAAATGAATATGCTCGTACACCGCTTTTTATTTTTAAGTTCAAAAAAGGCAGGATTCGCAAAAATGATTGCGAGACCTGCCTTCTCTATTCTCCTTAAAAGGAGCATTTTCTATACTAAAAATCTAGCGGCATATGAACCGCTTTACGGGAATCCATTGTTGTTAAGAATGTAATAATCGGACGTAGTTGTTGTTTTAACACATACCAACCTTTATCATACATCTCTTGTGATGCGGCTTCATCATCAAGTGAACCTTCTAAATCCACAGTGAAATAACCACTAATCGTAATTTGAATATGGCGGCTAAATTGTAAATCAATTAGGTCAATATTCCCTAAAATTTGCGCGTTTTGTCGGTCTTCAGAAAAACCAACCTTCACGTCTTTTACTAAATGATACTCATCGTCATCATCAGCCTCTACTTGTGCTTCTTTTAAAAGTGCTAACAATTGCTCTTCTGGTAATAAGTTGAATTTAATTTCATGTATATCAAAATCGTGAAATTCTACTATTCTCAAGTAAAGTCACCCTTCCATCCATTTTAAAACTATTATATCAAAAAACATTATATAAATTAAAT
>JAGHSJ010000362.1 GCA_018065935.1 Candidatus Kurthia equi | reverse complement strand
ATCTAAGGCAATGTCCAATGACTCTATAGATTGACTGATTCCTTGATCTGGGTAAAGACTAAAAACACAAATACATGAAAAATCCATAATAAATACTATTTTATTTATCATAATCGTGACTGAACATAGTTCTTCAATGCACGTTTTTCCAAGTAGAAGCTCCGTGTATGTAATTTATAGCTTCTATGAGTAATGAAGAAAAATAGTGTTAAAGAAAAACTTACTCAAATCAGTTGAGGTCTAATGATGATAAAAACAACTCTAAGCGTATTAGGACTATCTTTAGTTTCTAGCCTAGCTTTAGCTTCCGATCCATTACATGGCACTAAATGGAAAACCATCGATGATGAAACCAAAAAGCCGTTATCGATTGTTCAATTTACTGAAACCTCAAACGGTGTCCTGTCTGCAAAAATTGTAGATGTTCTGGAAGGCACTGAAGGTGAAAAATGCACGAAATGTGCAGGTAAATTCCATAACAAATCAATTGAAGGTGTGCAGATTGTTTCAGGTCTAAAAAAAGCTGCCAATAACGTATATGACGGCGGAAAAATTACCGACCCTAAAAATGGTAAAACCTATAGCTTTAATGCCAAGTTATCTCCGGATGGTAAAACCTTAGCGGGTCGTGGCTATATTGGTGTTTCTGCCTTAGGACGTAACCAAACCTGGATTCGTGTAAATTAATCTAAATTGATGGATCAAAAAAAGCGACTTATTAAAGTCGCTTTTTTTTATAGGTGTCGATCCTCATGATTAATCATCTTTCATGACAATGGATATTCTTATCCAACTGGACACCTAGTGGCACATAGTGCTGGACACCCATTCTTCCTTTGCTTTGACAAATAAAAAACCAATTACTCACGTATGAATAATTGGCTATGTTCTACATCTATTATTAAAGATTAATCAGTCGTACATCTCACCACAAAGAAGCACCGTAAAATACTATTGATTAAACTAACAAATTAATTAAATATTTGTTTGATTTGTTCATAAAAAAATTCACCAAAATCATTTGAGAGAAATTGGAAAACACTCTCATCAGGTGACCAGATTTCAACCACGTTGTTTCCCTGATTATTTTTTTCGCAATTTAGAACAGCGTAATCACCATCACCGAATGCATAAATGATAACGTATTTAGGAGGTAAATTAGATTGTTCTCTATGTTTCATAGTGATCCATGTAGAATCAGGAATTCCTGAATTAATTTTTTCTTCATTAATTACCCCATAAAATTCTTTCCCTGAGATATCTCCACATCCTAATTTTTTAAGAAAATACCTATAACTATCGGGGAAAGTTATTTCCAAATAATCTTCGACCAACTTTACTAATCTTTCATCTTTATTCCCAGCAAAATCAGCTTCATCAAGATGATGAATTTATTAATACTATGGCTTTGTCTACGTTTTCAATACTCATACAAACTGCCTTCTATCTAAAATCTTTAGCTCTTTCTTTCCAGTATTCTCTTTTCCATGCATCAAATTGTTGTCTATTAATACCAGATGGAATACCACTGCCACGGAGTTATTTGAAGAATTTGAAATTGCATCTCGATTGGGAACGATGAGCCTGTTAAAAAAGTTATTATCTTGTCAGTTATTAATTTTAGATGATTTTGGTTTATCAAAAGTACGAGTGGATTGAATGGCTCATTTAATTGGTGTGATTGATAAACATGCTGATATTGGTTCAATATTAACTACCAGTCAATATGAAACCAATACATGGTTAAACCATTTCGAAGATCAAACCATTGTTGAAGCACTTTTAAATCGCATTGTTCATCGAGCACATATTTTTAATTTAGAGGGCGACTCAATAAAAAAAGAGGGAAAGAAATCACAGCTTAGGCATAACTAGAATGTCCAAGTTAGTTGCCACTTTGATCGAGACAATTCTTTGTCAAAGTGTCCAACTAGCGTGCGAATGGGTGTCCATGTAAGGGGTCATTTTGCAATGACAATGAATACCTGTGGTATTCAACCTGAATCATTTTTAATATCTTGATTTCAGCAGATGTCTGCTCCTCCCGTTATTTAATAATATCGGGAGGTATGCAGATTGTAAGAGACAATAATGGATCAATACTAAGCAATATCTTCCAGTAAATTCAGTTCCTGACGCATCAATTCCTGTAATTTAAATTTTTGCGCCTTACCTGAAGCAGTCATTGGAAATTCAGTAAAAAAGCGGACATATCGCGGTACTTTATTGTGTGAGATATGCTCTGCACAATATTTACGAATCGCTTCTTCATTGATCTGATGATGCTCATGCAGAATAATACAAGCACAAAGTTCCTCACCATAACGTGCATCCGGTAAACCAATGACCTGTACATCCGACACATCCGGATGGGTATACAGAAAATCTTCAATTTCTTTAGGGAACAAATTCTCGGCGCCCCGAATGACCATATCTTTAATCCGGCCTTTGATTTTTACAAAGCCCTCTTCGTCCATTTCGGCAATATCACCGGTATGCATCCATTTGGCAACATCAATCACCTCTTGAGTCTTGTCCGTACCTTCCCAATAACCGAGCATCACTGAATAGCCACGCACACAGAGTTCACCCAGATTTCCACGTGGGACAACTTTGCCATCTTCATCGACAATTTTGATTTCAAGATGTGGATGGACTCGGCCAACCGTACCAACACGACGTTCCACAGAATCTGCCGTTGAACTTTGTGCACTCACAGGTGCTGTTTCAGTCATACCATAACAGATGGTGATTTCTGTCATGTGCATGCGTTCAATCACGCGCTGCATAATTTCGCGCGGACACGGACTGCCCGCCATGATGCCGGTACGTAAGCTTGAAAGATCGAACTCATCGAACTGTTCATGTTCCAATATGGCAATAAACATGGTCGGAACACCATACGCTGCGGTACATTTTTCTT
>JAGHSJ010000440.1 GCA_018065935.1 Candidatus Kurthia equi | reverse complement strand
TAACACGGGGAGCGCTATAGGCCGTCTTAAATGACAGTCTGTAGCTCTTTTTTTGATATGGGGGATAAATTAGGGGAATGCAACTATAAAAATGAAAAGAGTGAAAGTTTATATTAAAAAAAGGAATTAATCGGTTATCAAGTAGTAGTAATTCCTAAAATTTATAAAAAACAGACCATGTCGAAAATGACATGGTCTGTTTTAGTGAGGAGTATTTAATGATGCGTTTTACTAAAACTCTTCCTCATCGGCATTATGGCCTTTATAAAAATGGAAATTACCTGTGGCTAGTCGTGCTTCAGTTTTTTCTGCGATTCTTTCATTGCATGGCTCACACATATACGTATGTATGGGACGATTTCTGAGCTTCTTCGCAAGGCTTGAAAAATCAGGAATGTCATTGATTGTTTCGCAGATGACACATCTTACTTTCATGAGGGTAACCTCCTAGTCGACTTTAATTCCTACGATATTTTTATAGGGTTCTTGAAGATTTGAACCGTCTGCATGCAATAAATAAACAGGGCCGTCTTCAGCTAAAATTTTTCCTTCTAAACTAAATTGGAAAAGCATTTCTTTTGCTTCTTCAATTGGATACACATATTCTTTACCAGCTGCATCACTGAATGTAACTGTAGTTGCATCTGCAGTTGGTTCAGCATTTTCGATAAATGGTTTTAGAACAATACCGAAAGTACCAACCTTCATGTGTTGACGATCAAATTTCTTTTCAGATTTTAAAGTTGGTGGGAAAGAAGCACCCTCCATAATTTCGCGAGACCAGAATTTACTAGCACCTTCAACATATGCTTCATCTGCATTCACTTCAACATGTTCTGCAGTAAAGTAAGTGTCTAAATCAACTTTACGGTCATCAAAAATCCAGATAGTTGGATCTAGCGTGATGTTAAAATTAACTTTCCCTTTAATTTGAATAATGGATTCCATTATAAATTCCTCCTAGCAATTATCTTTTTCCTTGTATAGTATAACTTTATTTTCATCATTTGAGAAAAGATTTTGCTTTAATAACAATATTCCTTAGTAGATGCTTGCAATTTTTAATATGAAAAGCTAAAATTTATAATGATAGATCTAAAGAAATATCAGGTAATGGGGGCGTCCTCATGGATACTAAATCACAAAAATCGTATCAGGAAAAGGCTTTGGAACTCCTGTTCGCTGATGCCGACAAAATTGCTCAACTAATTAGAGTACAAATGGAAAACTTAACAATGCCACAATGTCCTTTGTATGAAGAGGTTTTAGATACACAAATGTTCGGCCTTTCACGTGAAATTGATTTTGCTGTGAAGTTGGAACTTTTAAGTCGAGAAAAAGGTAGAGAAATTCTTGACTCACTTGAGAAAGAATTATCTGCGTTACACGACGCATTTACGCAAAAATAACAAAAAAACTCAAACATCCTTTGTTTGGGTTTTTTTCTAATTAGGAGTATGAAAGTGAAAAAAAATTTTAAAGAATTTGATTATCCTTTATTTATTACATATTTTGTTCTTTGTATTTTTGGCCTCATCATGATTTACAGTTCCAGCATGATGGTAGCGGTCAATCGTTTAGGACAAGAACCCGATTTTTTCTATAAAAAGCAATTATTGAACTTAGTAGTTAGTTCAATTGCCTTTATTATTGGTGTAACAATTCCTTATAAAAAGTACAAAAAGCATACATGGTTCAATTCAATTTTAATTGGGACTTTTGTGCTTTTAATAGCGGTACATATCGTAGGGTATAGTCCAGCTGGTTCTGGTGCAAAATCTTGGCTGAATTTAGGAATATTAAAATTCCAACCTTCGGAAGTGGCGAAACTAGCATTTATTATTATTTTTTCTGTTGTCTATTCAAATAAAGTGGCAAAAGGAACAATAAATCAAATCAAAAAATCACTCCTACCTATCTATATTATTTTTATAGCGGCACTATTTTCAATCTTTTTAGAACCTGACATTGGTGCAATTATTATGTTAATTTTAATTTTCCTATGTTTAACAGTGGCAAGTGGAATGTCTGCAAAAGGAATTTCTAGAATTGTTGGATTCCTTACGATAATTGGTGCAGTTCTAGGGGGAATCGTCTACCTATTTTCTGACATCATTTTAAGTGAAAAACGTTTAGGGCGTATAAGAGCCTTTTTTAATCCTTTCGAAGACGAAACAGGCTTTGGTCTACAAATAGCAAATGGATACTATGCCATTGGTGTCGGTGGTGTGCAGGGTTCTGGATTGGGTCAATCGATTCAAAAGCTTGGTTATTTACCTGAGCCACAAACCGACTTTATTTTAGCTATTATTGCAGAAGAACTCGGAACATTAGGCGTTTTAATTGTCCTTGGAGGACTTGGGTTCATTGTTTTACGTGCAATTATTATTGGTATCCGAACAAAAGATACAATGGCGCGTATTCTTGCAGTTGGGATAGGCTCGTGGATAGGGATACAAACTTTTATCAATGTTGGTGGATTAAGTGGTATCATTCCATTAACAGGGGTTACACTTCCATTTATTAGTTATGGAGGAAGTTCGCTCTTGATTCTTTCCTTTGCAATGGGTATATTAATTAATATTTCCATGTTTGTAAAAAAAGAGAGAAAGATTAATTAGGGGGTAAGGGGTTATGGCAATTGAAAAAGTTCTAGTGGCAAATCGTGGTGAAATAGCAATTCGTGTGTTCCGTGCATGTACAGAGATGAAAATTCGTACGGTTGCTATTTATTCACGAGAAGATAGCGGTTCATATCACCGTTATAAAGCAGATGAGGCATATCTTGTCGGGGATGGCAAGAAACCGATTGATGCTTATTTAGATATCGAAGGAATACTAGAAATTGCTAAAGAGTCAGGTGTCGATGCCATTCACCCTGGCTATGGTTTTTTGTCTGAAAATTTAGAATTTGCTAAACGTTGTGAAGAAGAAGGCATCATATTTATTGGTCCTACTTCTAAACATCTAGATATGTTTGGGGATAAAGTAAAGGCACGTGATCAAGCGGTCGCTGCAAATATTCCTG
The DNA here is from genome assembly GCA_018065935.1 of Candidatus Kurthia equi. GTDB lineage: Bacteria > Bacillota > Bacilli > Bacillales_A > Planococcaceae > Kurthia > Kurthia equi. The sequence continues at coordinate 4,447 of JAGHSJ010000440.1, read as the reverse complement.
TCATTCCGGGTTCAGGCGGTCCAGTTGAATCCATTCAAGATGTGTATAATTTTGGTGAGTCACATGATTATCCAATCATGATTAAAGCATCACTTGGTGGTGGCGGACGCGGTATGCGTGTTGTAAATAGTGCAGATGAAGCACAAGAAGCATATGACCGTGCACGTTCTGAAGCAAAAGCGGCTTTTGGCTCGGACGAAGTATATGTTGAAAAATATGTTAGTAAACCCAAGCATATTGAAGTTCAAATCTTAGGAGATACATATGGAAACATTGTGCATCTTTATGAACGCGACTGCTCCATTCAACGTCGTCACCAAAAAGTAGTAGAAATCGCTCCATCCAATTCATTAACAGATGAACTGCGTAATGAAATTTGTGAAGCAGCTGTTAAATTAATGAAGAATGTAAATTATATTAATGCAGGGACAGTTGAATTTTTGGTTTCAGGCGATAAGTTTTACTTTATTGAAGTGAATCCTCGTGTCCAAGTGGAACATACGATTACAGAAATGGTAACAGGTATTGATATTGTACATGCACAAATTTTAATTGCTGCAGGGCATGACTTGCATGATGAAGTAGTAAATATTCCACAACAGAAAGATATTCCACTGTTTGGCTATGCGATTCAATCGCGTATTACGACGGAGGATCCGCAAAATAACTTTATGCCTGATACAGGAAAACTAAGTGTTTATCGTTCAAGCGGTGGCTTTGGCGTTCGTCTGGATGCAGGTAATGGTTTCCAAGGAGCTGTCATCTCACCTCATTATGATTCATTACTTGTGAAATTATCTACTTGGGGAAATACATTTAAAGAATCTGCTGAGAAAATGGATCGTAACCTACAAGAATTCCGTATTCGAGGCGTAAAAACAAATATTCCATTCCTTGAAAATGTGGTTCGTCATGAAAACTTTTTAAGTGGAGATTTTAATACAAGCTTTATTGATTCAACACCTGAGTTATTGCAATACGCTTCACCAAGAGACCGCGGAAATAAATTGTTGAGCTATATTGGAAATGTCACAGTAAATGGCTTCCCAGGTATTTCAGCGACACAAAAACCTATTTTCCCACGTCCACATAAGCCTAAAATTGAAATTTTTAAAGAGATTCCTTCAGGAACAAAACAAATTTTAGAACAAAGTGGTCCAGAAGGTTTAGTGAAGTGGATTCGTGAGCAAGATGATGTATTACTAACTGATACGACGATGCGTGATGCACATCAATCTTTACTAGCGACACGAGTTCGTTCACGCGATATGTATGGTATTTCAGAGCATACTGCACAAGTGATGAGTAATTTCTTCTCACTAGAGATGTGGGGTGGTGCAACATTTGATGTAGCTTATCGTTTCCTAAAAGAAGATCCGTGGGAAAGATTACGTGTGCTACGTAAAAAAATGCCGAATATTTTATTCCAAATGCTGTTACGTGGAGCAAATGCAGTAGGTTACAAAAATTATCCAGATAATGTGATTCGTGAGTTTATTAAAGAATCTGCGAAAGAGGGCATTGATGTATTCCGCGTATTCGATAGTTTAAACTGGTTACCAGGTATGCAAACGGCTATCGATGCAGTACGTGAAAGTGGAAAAGTCGCTGAAGCAACGATGTGCTACACTGGTGACATTTTAGACGATACACGCACAAAGTATACAGTTAACTATTACAAACAGCTGGCGAAAGACCTGGAGGCTGCAGGAGCACATATTTTAGCAATTAAAGATATGGCAGGTTTATTAAAACCACAAGCAGCTTATCAATTAATCACAGAATTGAAAGAAGTAACAGATTTACCAATCCACTTGCATACACATGATACGAGTGGCAATGGTATTTACTTATATGCAAAAGCAATTGAAGCAGGTGTTGATATCATCGATACAGCAGTCGGTTCAATGGCGGGTCTAACTTCACAACCAAGTGCCAATTCATTGTATTACGCGATGAAGGGACAAAAACGTCAAGTTCGTGCAGATATTGAAGGAATCGAAAAATTATCTTACTACTGGGAAGATATCCGTAAATACTACAGCGATTTCGAAAGTGGCATGATTAGTCCACACTCTGAAATTTATGTTCATGAAATGCCAGGTGGACAGTATTCGAACTTACAACAACAAGCAAAAGGTGTAGGTTTAGGCGACCGTTGGGATGAAGTGAAAAAAATGTACTCAGATGTCAATTTACTATTTGGCGATGTTGTCAAAGTAACACCATCTTCTAAGGTAGTTGGTGATATGGCTTTATTCATGGTGCAAAATGATTTAACAGATAATAATGTAGTTGAAAAAGGCGAAACAATCGATTTCCCAGATTCAGTTATTGAATTTTTCCAAGGCTATCTAGGTCAACCATTTGGCGGCTTCCCACAAGAACTACAAGAAGTGATTCTTAAAGGTCGTGAAGCGATTACTGTACGTCCAGGGGAATTGCTAGAAGCAGTTGATTTTGAAGCTGTGAAAGCAGAGCTAGAAGAGAAGTATAAACGTGAAATGACGAAGCAAGACGTCTTAGCTTATGTACTTTATCCAAAAGTATTTGAACAATTTGTTACTACAGTCGATCAATTTGGCAATGTGTCTGTATTAGATACGCCGACATTCCTACATGGGATGATGCTAGGTGAAGAAATCGAAGTAACGATTGAAAAAGGTAAAACACTAATTATTAAATTGGTATCAATCGGTGAACCTCAATTTGATGGGACACGTGTAATTTACTTCGAATTAAATGGTCAGCCACGTGAAGTCATTATTCAAGATTTAACGGTCGAAGTTTCTGGTGATAAAAAACCAAAAGCAGACCCAACGAATATGAATCAAATCGGTGCTACAATGCCAGGTACAGTATTGAAAGTAGCTGTTTCTGTAGGTAGTAAAGTTCGTCGTGGTGAACATTTATTGATTACGGAAGCGATGAAGATGGAAACAACTGTTCAAGCATCACGTGATGGTGTGGTAAAAGCGATTCATGTTGCTGAAGGAGAGCCTATTTCAACAGGCGATTTATTAATTGAGTTAGAAGAAAAATAATAAATAAAGATGGCGTGATTTGAGTTATTCAAGTCAAGCCATTTTTTTGTTGGTATAGTTGAAGTGATAGTAGAGAAAGTGTGCGGATGTTGTGAAGGGAACATAAATTATTCCATACAAAAAAGTCTTGTCCCATTTCTGGGGCAAGACTTTTTGATTAAGCTTTATTTTGATTACTACGCGATACGAGTAAAATCATATAGCATAATAGTCCGAACAGTAAGGTGATTAATAAAGAATGACAAAGCGCTAAGATGATATTTAAACGGCTTAACACAACGAGCATACCCGCAATTACTTGTAGAGATACGATGATTAAAGCAATGATCCAGCCCCAGTAAATGACACGTTGTTTTTTATAGTATTTAATACTGTGAATGGCAATGTATAAAATCCACAAGAAAATTAATGCAGCAGCTAAGCGATGACCCATTTGAACCCATTCGTAAAAATTATCAGGAAGTCCTAGTGACGAATTATTGCACATAGGCCAGTCTGGACAAATTAAACTCGAATTTGTATGTCTCACTAATGCACCTGTATAGACAACGATATAAGAATAAAGTGTAATACCAATCGTATGCCATTTTAATTTATTTTCAATATGTACAGTATCAGCGTCGAAGTGTTTATCTACTTCGAATATGATTAAAGTAAGTAGTAGTACAGAGGCAAATGAAATTAGAGATATGCCAAAATGAAGTGCTAAAATGAAGTCACCTTGACCCCAAAGAACTTGAGCAGCTCCAATTAATGCTTGGGCTACTAAAAAGAATACTGCTAAAAAAGCCAAAAACTTCACTTCTCGAACATGTCCTAGTTTTCTCCAAGACCAAATGGAAAGAATCAAAATGATAATCGAAACAGATCCAGTTACTACACGGTGAGAAAACTCAATAAAAACTTCTGTTGTAATTTCTTTCGGTATAAGAGAACCATTACAATCCGGCCAGCTACGACCACATCCCATACCACTATCGGTTTTTGTGACAAGCGCTCCTCCAAGAAGGATGAGCAACATTCCAATTGTTGCAGCCACAGCAAACCACTTCATGTATTTACTTTGTTGCATCACGCCACCTACTTTAATAATTAATTATTTCCATATTTATTATAAATCACCTTTATTTTTGATAATAGCGAAAATATGGTAAAAAAACAACTTGTTTGAAAAAATGATGTTTTAATCCCAACTTCTTCACACAATGTTCAAATGCTTGTCTTTTATTTGAGCAAAATTGAAGGTGATACGAATAATCATCGTTAAGGCGGTGATTTCTTTAGTTAGTGAGTGATTTATCCCAATATAAAATAAGCGTATTTTTAAAAATGAGTTTTGAATCCAAATTCTAAGTTAAATGGATAGATAAAAATAGGTCGTTTGTGGCAATACAGATATGTAT
>JAGHSJ010000412.1 GCA_018065935.1 Candidatus Kurthia equi | reverse complement strand
CTGAGCCAGGATCAAACTCTCCATAAAAAGTGTTTGAAAGCTCATTTGCTTTGCTAGCGTGTTAGTTACAAGTAACTAACTGCTTGTTGCTTTCTTAAAAAGAAAGACTTTTGTTTGCTTACCACTTACTTAAAAGTGAATAAGGCTTTATATTGATTAACTTCATGATTGTTTAGTTTTCAAGGTTCATGTTGTCGTTTTGTTTCAGCGACATTTACTATCTTAGCACCATCCCTTTTCTTTGTCAACAACTTTTTTGAAAAAGTTTTAACTCGGTAAGGTATGTGTTATTCAGTTAGTTTGATGTGCTGTCCTGATGACAATTACTATAATACAATAACTTATTATCAGATGTCAACACTCTTTTTAAACTTTTTTGAAAAAGAATTTCAAATGTTTAAACCAGCTATACTTTATAGTATCTATGATAAACGTCTTCGCTTTTAGTTGAAACACGTTCTATATCAATATACCCTTTATCGATTAAGTATTCAATGAATACTTCAAGGTTTACAGAGTAATCTTTTAATTCCTCTTGTTCATGTAGTTCTTGAATAGACCATTTTTCTTGTTTTGTCATGACACTTACTATATGTCTACTGCTTTCCTCCACTTTTGAACGAATCAAAGTAGCTGTAGTTTCAAAAACAGCTTGTAACTTTTGCTGTAAACTTCCACTACCTATTACAAAGCGTTCATATAGTTGATAAACATCAACATTATAAAGACGAACTTGTTCCCAAACTTTTAATTCTGGATAAACACCTTCTTCTATTATAGAAAGACGCGCTAAATGATTTAAAGTCTCCAGCATTTGAACATTCGAATCTAAATAGTCGAGTTGATCAAAACTCACTTTGCTCTCTTGATATCTTCTTAGAAGTTTCGCAAACTCAATACCCATTTTAATATTCCGACCATATCTAGGATTATTTCTCATCTCTTGTCGTAATTTATATACATACTCATTACGATCAAATAAGACACGACCATCCACGAGCCAATTAATAAGCTTTTTGTTTGTGCCAAGTAACAACCATTTTCTCAATTGTTTTTCAGTCACAATGTGCATAGCCGCATTTTTTTCTCCATAAGTATAATGCTTCGTGAAAACTGGACGCTCTGCTTCTGCTACTAATATTAATAAAATTGAATCGATATTATCCGTAGTTGGACTTAGTTCGTCTACCTTCTCCATTAAAATGGCACCTAATGTATTTGAATCACTTGCACGCTCTTGATAAATCGGTCTTAAAATATGCTCCATAGTAAAAATCCCCCTCATTTAATAAATTCCAAATAAAACTCATTATTGTTCATTTTTTACATTTATATATGATATAGTGTTTTGTAGATTAGGAGGTTTACATATGAAACCATACAAAAGTAAAATCAATAAAATACGTACATTTGCATTGTCCTTAATCTTTATTGGATTCGTTGTTATGTATGGAGCTATCTTTTTTAGAGAGCACCAATGGTTAGTGATTCTTTTTATGACACTTGGCGTATTGTGCATTTTATTTAGCACGCTTGTTTATGGTTGGATTGGTTTTCTCTCCACGCGAGCGGTCGTTGTCGAATGTCCTAACTGCCATAAGCATACAAAAATCTTAGGTAGAGTAGACATGTGCATGTACTGTAACGAACCACTTACACTTGATCCAAACTTAATTGGCAAAGAGTTTGACCAATCCTATAATAATAAAACTAAGTCGCAACATCAAGAATTAGACCCTAAATAACAAATCCTACTAAAAAAAAGCTCCTCCTGTTCATTCATGAATAGGAGGAGTTTTAAATCTGTTTATTTTTTTTGACATTCTGGGCAAATACCGTATATTTCTAAACGGTGGGAGCTTACTTTGTATCCCGTTACATGCTCAGTAAATTGTTCGATTTCATCTAATCCAGGATATTGGAAATCAACAATTTTTCCACAAGATTCGCAAATTGTATGATAATGCTTGCTCGTAATGAAATCAAAACGACTCGCATTGTCACCGTAAGTTAATTCTTGCACAAGATTGGATTCCTTAAATACGCGAAGATTATTATATACAGTCGCAACACTCATATTTGGGAATTTAGATGATAATGCTTTATAAATATCATCCGCTGTTGGATGAACCATAGTTTCTATTAGATATTCTAAAATAGCATGGCGCTGTGGTGTAATCCTAACGCCTGTCTTCTTTAGCGTATCCAAAGCATTTTCTAACTGCAATTCAGACATCGCCATGCACCTCTTTCATAAAGATTCTTTATTTATAATCGTTATAATTAGTTTATCGAAACATACGCCAGTAGTCAACTTCTATAAACTAAACAGTTTTTTTCATAAAAAAACACACTACCATTCTCAAATAGTAGTGTGTTATTGAAAATCAATAGCCAGCTTGCAAATCTACCTTATTCTCTACTTTATCTAATTCCCCTGCACGATAATAGCCGATATTTCGTTTAAAAATATCAAAGCTTCGCTCTAAATATCTCGTTGAGTGACTAGATACATGAGGTGAGACCGTCATATTTTTCAAATCCCATAGTGGCGAATCTTTAGGTAAAGGTTCTTCCTCGAATACATCACAAACAGCAAAACCAATCTCATTATTTTGCAATGCCTCTACTAACACCGATGTTTCGACTAAACTACCACGTCCGAAATTTAAAAACATCGCATCATTTTTCATCATTTTAAAGTGTTCTGACGTAAGTAAATATTTTGTTTCATCTGTACTTGGCAATACTGAAATGACTAAATCTGCTGCTGGTAGAACATGTATCAAATCATCAAACGTCGTCATCTGATCCATATAATCCGCTTGTTTACCTGAACGATTGCAACCGATTGTTTTCACACCAAAAGCTTGTAATAGGCGACCTATTTCTCCACCGATTGCTCCCGGCCCTAAAATAACCGCAGTTGAGTCTCGAAGCTCTCTTGATTTCATTTTGCGATTCCATTGATGCTGTTGTTCTTCTATATAAATAGTTGGTAATGAACGATACTGCCCTAAAATATGTGCCATAACCGATTCAGCCATTGGTACTTTATGAATTCCTCGAACATTAGACACTAAAATGTCCGTCTTCTGTAAGTGTTGCAAAGGCATTTTTTCAATCCCAGCAGAAGTTACAAAAATCCATTTCACATTTGGCATTTTACTCATATGTGAGTCATTTAAATCCTCACCATATGTAACGACTATTTCAGCTTCCGCCAATTTTCCTTCGCTAATTGTAGTATCAAAAACAAATGTCTCTTGAGGTAAGCTTTGAAGTAAATCCTCTTTTAAATCTGGTCTTGGATCAAATGTAAAATAAATCATCTGCTATTTCTCCCCTCGAAGTACTTCAGCAACAGCTGCTACATGGTCCTTCACACGCACATTTCGCCACTCTTCTTCTACTATACCTTCTTTATTAATTAAAAATGTCGAACGAACAATCCCCATGTACTCTTTACCAAAATTCTTTTTCAACTGCCATACATCATAAGCTTTTGCGGCTTGTAAATCTTCATCTACTAATAATGAAAATGGTAAACCATGTTTTTCAATGAATTTATTATGACGTTCCGCAGAATCTGGGCTTACCCCAAGAATTACTGCATCTAAATCTGAGAAGTCGTCTTGAGCTGCTGCAAAATCACAGGCTTCTGTCGTACAACCCGGCGTCATATCTTTTGGATAAAAATAAAGAATGACATTCTTCTTCCCCTTAAAATCTTTCAAGGATACGTTTTCTCCCTTTTCATTTAACAACGACACTTCTGGCGCTTGTAGACCTTTAAGTTGTTTCATATGAACCCCTCCATCTATGAATTTCGTCTTTCTAATTGTAACAAGATAATAGACAAAAACGTTAAAGATTTAATTGGTCCTTTTGATATTCTTTACAAGTTTCACTTATTTTTTTCAAAGGAATAGAGTTTTAGTTGCTCACTTTCCATATATAAGATAAAGTTATGTCCATAACGATAGAAAGAGAGGTTACCGACTTCTCATGAAATTAGGTGCCCGAATAATTAAAACTGGTGTAGCAATTGTCTTTGCATTTTACCTCGCTACTTGGCTCGGCCTACCGTCGCCAATTTTTGCAGGTATCTCCGCAATATTTGCTTTACAACCATCTATTTACCGTTCAGTAAAAACCATTATCGAACAAGTTCAAGGGAATATAATTGGGGCAGTTATTGCTGTTATTTTTGGTACAGCATTTGGTCATTCATATGTGGTTACAGGATTCACCGTAATTGTTACTTTACTAATTATGATGAAATTAAAGCTGGAGAGCAGTATCTCTTTAGCACTTGTTACTGTAATCGTCATCATGGAATTCCAACAAGGTAACTTTATTGAGTTTGCCATTTTAAGATTCGCTACAGTTATGATAGGTGTAATCGCTGCCTTCATCATTAATTTGATATTCCTACCACCGAAATACGAGGCGCGTTTATTTACATCTATAAAATATTTACAAACAGATATCATTAAATGGATTCGCTTAGCAGTACGTCAAGCTTCTGAGCATACGTCAACAAAGCAATCACTTCGTAGATTACGCGGTCAACTTGAACGTGTTAATTCATTGTACAAATTGTATAAAGAAGAGCGCGGCTATACGAAAAGATCTCGTAATAAAAAGCATCGTAAACTTGTTGTTTATCGTCAAATGCTTATTACAATGACAAAAAGTATAGAAATACTAAATCGTCTACATCTGCACGAAAATGAATTAGCCAATTTACCCGAGCGTTTCCGCATTATGATTCAAGAACGCCTAGATTTCCTTTTAACCTACCATGAACAACTGTTATTAAAATACACAGGTAAATTAAAGGCCGAACACACCACTTGGATTGGTGAAAAAGAATTTTTAAAACGGAATGAAGTAATGGACATTTTTGCACAGCATATTGTTCAAGAACACGCTAGTGAGGGTGAAGAAGAATTTTCTAGCTATCACCTGCTCCATATTCTTTCACGTATTTTAGATTATGAAGAAAATCTTGAGCATTTAGACACGCTTATCACATCATTTTTACAACATCATTCAAGTGAGTCTTTTAAAGAAAAGAATGAAGATGTTATTTAGCGTATCCACTATTATTCAAATAGAATAAAAGGAGACAGTTATGTAGATACATAACTGTCTCCTTCTTTATTTTTAAAGAGTTCATTTTCCTCTTCTATAATAAATGCGGATGGGACAAAATATTATTTTCTCTTTTTAAACGTTCGAAACGAAAGAAATCGTATTAAATCGCGATTCCTTCCTTTCTTATTCTCAGTAACTCAGGATATTTTTCTTCTTCTGTCCCAACCGCTTTTTAATCTAGCACTTGAATTTGGAATAGATCATGATACTGGCCTTTTTTATTCATCAATTGCTGATGTGTTCCATTTTCGCGTAATTCACCATGATCAATTAACATGATTTGATCGGCATGTGTAATTGTTGATAGACGGTGCGCTACAATAAGCGTTGTCCGATTATGCGCTAGTCTATCCAATGATTCTTGAATAAGTGCTTCGCTTTCTAAATCTAAAGCGGAAGTTGCTTCATCTAGAATTAAGATTGGTGGGTTTTTCAAAAATACGCGCGCGATAGCCACACGTTGTTTTTGTCCACCTGACAATTTAACTCCGCGTTCTCCAACCAATGTGTCATAACCATTTGGAAATTCCATAATAAAATCATGTGCATTTGCTGCTTTCGCTGCTTCGATTACTTCTTCATCAGAAGCATGTGGATTCCCCATTAAAATATTTTCTTTAATGGAATCACTAAACAGCACATTATCTTGTTGCACAATACCAATATGACTACGTAAAGATTGGATGGTCATATCTCGAATATCTTGACCATCTAATTTTATCGAACCTTCTAATACATCATAGAATCGTGGAATCAAACTAATAATAGTGGATTTCCCACCACCACTCATTCCAACAAATGCTGCAGTCTGTCCAGGTTCTATTGTGAATTGTAAATGATTTAAAACATTGCGTCCTTCTTCTTCATAACGGAAAACGACATCATTAAATGATACTTGTCCTCGTAAATTTTGAAGTTGCAGGGCATCATTTCGATCCTTAATATCATAATCTTCATCAAATAGTTCAAACATACGGTCCATAGATGCAACAGATTGTGTCAACGTTGTTGAAGAATTGACTAATCGGCGTAATGGATTATATAAACTATCAATGTATCCGATAAATGCAGCTAATACACCAACTGTTAAATTACCATGAATCACTTCATAACCTGCATAACCAACAACCGCTACTGGCGCTAAACCTGTAATAGTATTAACAACCATAAATGTTTTCGCATTCCAACGCGTTTGATCTAATGCTTTTTCTAAAAACTTACCATTTGCTTCTTTAAATACACCTTGTTCATGTTGCTCCAATGTAAAACTTTTAATCACACTCATCCCTTGTACACGTTCATGTAAATAACTTTGTACACCAGCCAATGCACGTGAACGCTCCTTTGAAAGGAAACGCAATTTGGTGAAGAAAAATTTCACACTAATCATATAAAATGGCAGAGCGATTAATGTCACTAGCGTTAGTTTTACATCCATATATAGCATGATGCCAATGGCAATAAATACAGTCACTAAGTCAATCCAAACATTCATTAATCCAGTTACGACAAATTCCTTTGTTTGCTCGACATCATTAATCGTACGTGAAATAACATCTCCGACACGATTATTCGAATAGAATTTCAATCCTAACTTCTGCAAATGTGCATATAACTTCGAGCGAATATCATATAAAATCTTGTTACTTACCCTTTGTGCAAAATATTGACGATAGTACTCGATAGGTGGTCTAATGACGAAGAATAACAGTGCCATCACACCTATCCACATAAATAATTTCGTTGTTTTTTCATCTACTGGCATGCCTTTAGCATTGATAATATCATCAATGATGATTTGTATAACTAAAGGAATGGCTAGAGGAATCATGAATTTGACGATACCAAAGAAAAAGGTGATGACGATATCCCATTTATACGGCTTTACAAATTGCATGTACCTTCTCATACTGCCCATTATTTCAACTCCTATACATTAACAAAAGGGACCGCTTATCAGCACTCCCCTTCCTCTTACTTCTTATTCATACTTATAAAACGAAAAAAATCGCGCAATCACGCGATTCATCCGTATTTGTCATTTACTGCTCATCTTTTATTTCTTTATACAATTCAAAACGATGTGACCAAGCATCGATAAAATCAGGTGCAAATGGGCCTCTTCGCTGTTGAATCCAACTAATAAGCTTACGAATATTTGCTTTTAGTATACTATCAATTACTGTTGGATAATTCATTTCTTCCTTATGCTGCTCATACTCATCTTCATCAAGAATCGTATAAGACATATCTGGGAAAACTTTTACGTCCAAATCATAATCAATATACTTCACAGCATTATGATCAAATACAAATGGCGAACTCATATTACAATAGTAATATACGCCATCCTCACGCAACATACAAATAATATTAAACCACAGCTCTGTATGGAAGTAAGTAATCGAAGGCTCTCTTGTTAGCCAAGTTCGACCATCTGATTCCGTTACTAATGTGCGCTCATTTGCACCAATCAAAATTTTCGGTGTGCTTTTGAGAACCATTGTTTCTTGCCATACACGGTGTATTTTGCCGTTGTGCTTGTAGCTATGTATTTGTACAATTTCCCCTTCAGTTGGAATTGTCATTTCTAGCCCACCCTTTGCAAAACGTAGTCAATAAATAATGCCTTTTTAACATTATAACAATGTACCGTATAAACTTGTAGCGAAAAAACTGGTAATCTACTAAAAATTGTGAAATATAATGTTTTTTTTCAGTAGAATCTTTATAATCTTAACTTTTCTACTTTAAATGATTGTAATATTTTTTGCATTGGCACAGCTAACGGTAATTTTTCAATTTCCTCTAACGTAAACCACTGTCCTTTAGTAGAATTCCCTTTTATATGAAAACTAGACAGATTCCATACAATATGTGAGAAGACATGTTTTAATTCACTCAATTTTTCTTGTCCGCTTAATTCGATTTCATACGTATCAGCCAATTTAGCCACTGCAGAGAAATCTTTCGTTTGTTCAATCATCGGGAATTGCCACATATTTGCTAGTAAACCACTCTCCGGACGTTTCTCCATTAGTAACGCACCTGCTTCATTTTGTACAACAAATACATCATAAGCTAATTTCTTCACTTTTGTTTTCTTTGTTTTAATAGGAAGTTCTTCTGTTCTTCCTTCTGCAAATGCACCACAGTAATCACGTACCGGGCATAATAAACATTTAGGTGAAGTCGGTGTACAAACTAATGCCCCTAGTTCCATCAGCCCTTGGTTAAAGTCAGATGGATGTTTTACATCGATTAGTTCCATAACTGCTTTTTCAAAAACTTTACGTGTTTTTGCAAGGGCAATATCGTCTTCTAATAAAAGGACGCGACTTAATACACGCATCACATTTCCGTCAACTGCGTGTTCAGGTACACCATACGCAATACTCAGTACTGCACCCGCTGTATACGGTCCAATACCTTTTAATTCAGATATTTCTTCCCTTGTTTTAGGCACAATCGATTGATAATTTTCAACTACTTCGCGTACACCTGCTTGTAAATTTCGAACGCGAGAATAGTACCCTAAGCCTTCCCATTGCTTTAATAAAAATTCTTCTTCTGCTTCAGCAAGTTTCTCTACTGTAGGGAACTTTTCCATGAAATTTTCGTAGTATGGAATGACAGTATCGACCCTCGTTTGTTGCAACATGACTTCAGAAACCCATATTTTATAAGGGTCCTTTGTTTTACGCCATGGTAAATCTCGTTTTTCTTCTTGGAACCATTGAACCAAGTTTTGCTGAAATTCTTTGATATATTGATAAGACACAATAGGCCTCCTAGAATTAAATTTTAGTGAAAACGGGTATAATATAGAAAACGGCGATACATAGATTAGGAGCTGACATAATGGATACTGGTACACACTTAGTCATGGGTATTGCTATAGGTGGATTGACCTTTGTCGATCCTACAGTTGCAACTAGTACAGCTACTGCTACTGCAGTGATTGCAGGTGTCATCATCGGTTCGCAAGCACCCGACATCGATACAATTTTAAAACTTCGTAACAACGCAGTCTATATTCGCCACCATCGTGGAATCACACATTCTATTCCCGCTGTTATTTTGTGGCCTATTTTAATCACCATTGTACTCTCTTTATTAATACCCGATGCAAATGTTTTACATCTATGGCTGTGGACATTTTTTGCTGTAGCCCTACATGTATTTGTAGATATTTTCAATGCATATGGGACACAGGCACTAAGGCCCTTCTCTAGAAAATGGGTAGCACTCGGTATTATCAATACCTTTGACCCCATCATTTTCGGACTACATGTTATTGCTATTATGATTTGGGCTTTTGGTGCAAATCCAGTATTAACAATGTCCATACTTTATAGTTTGCTCGTTTTATACTATATCATACGAATTTGGTTGCATAGTGCTGTGAAACAAGCCGTGCAAAATACGATTCCTGATGCACAAGAAATTTACCTCTCACCTACGCGTTATTTCTTTCAATATCGCGTAGCAGCGAACTCTTCTACACATCATTATGTGGGACGTGCATATGGCCGATCCATCACTTTATTAGATAAATTTCTTATTGAACCTTTACCAATGACGCCTCTTTTCGATAAAATTATTCAAGACGAGAATTGTAAAAGCTTCCTATCTTTTTCACCGATTTATCGTTTTGAAGAAAGAAAAATGGATGGTGGGCTAACAGAGGTTCGACTGATTGATTTAAGATATCGGAGTAATAATCGCTATCCCTTTGTCGCTGTTGCACAATTGGATGAAAAATTAACCATTGTTAATTCCTATACAGGCTGGATTTTTTCAGAGGAAAAATTACGTTCTAAACTAGGAGAAAATGAAAATGGTGGCGGTATTTAAATAATGAAATGGCGTTTACATGAATTAGTATACGCATATGAAGGGCAGCAATCGTTTTTTATACGATTGTTGTCCTTTCCTATTTTGAACTCAATAGGAAAATATTTATCCAAAACACCTATTTTAGTAGTTTTTGTTCTACTATCAAACAATAAAAAAGAAGAGCCCACAAAAGTGGCCTCTTTTTCATTTCACTTATTTATTTAGTAAATCTGCATATTTTGGATTACGAGCAACAAATTCATGTAATGTAGCGCCATAACTTTCAATCCATTGACGTGTCATTTTTTCAGTCATTTCGCTACCTTTATATTTATAGCCTGCACGCGCATAAGTTGCTTCGAAATCTGACCATAATAATTCCACCCAAGTATATGCTTTTTCTGGTGTAATTTGATCATTAAGTTCAAGTAATCGTTCTGATAATTCTTTAATTGTTGCTTCCATTAGAATGCCTCCTTGATGTCTACTAGCATAGCAATTGGAATTGCTTCTATTTGTTGTGTTCCACCTAAGCGGTAACCCCATGCATAAACACCTTTTAAATAATCTATTTTAAAGAACATACCCGGGTCACCGTGAATACGATAAATTTCTCCAGGGATATAATCTTCAGGATTTAATAAATAGGATTGTGCTAAAATTGCTTTTCTTTCATAAACAGCAAACTCATTAATAATACCTAATTGCTCAGCCTTTCGTGCTTTTTCACGTAAAGTACCGATAATTTCACGTAATTCAACAGGGCTCATTTGACTATACTTTTTTTCCATTATTGTTGCTCCTTCATTTCTATATACTGATCAATCACTTCTGATGGAAAGCCTTTTTGATAAAGTGCTTGCTTCACACGCATACGCACCTCATAGCCTTCATACTTCCGACTAACTTTATTCCAAATCTTCTCACCCTGTGTTTCTACTAAAGCTGTCCACTCCGATTCAGGCGGTTCTAAATCTGCTTCTACTTTAGCTATCACCTGTTTGACGATTGAAAAATCATAGCCCTTACGCATCAAAAATTCTTGAATTTTCTGCTTCACTTGATTGGGTGTTTTATTATGTTCTTGACGAATTTTTTTCTCAGCAAGCTCCAATGCCATCTTCAGCTGTTCTGCCTCCGAAAAATCATCTAGCATCTGCTGCTGTAATTTCACATCAATGCCCTTTTGTTTTAAGTCTTGGATAATTGCTTTCGGGCCTTTTTTCGAAGTACGTTTCTTCGTCTCAGCCAATGCACGTGAATACGATTGATCATTTAAAAAACCAAGTCGGTTAAGTTTTTGAATAGCCTCCATTATAACAGCTTCTCCAAACTCTTCCTTTAATAATTTTTGATGCACCTCATGCTCACTACGCATTTGATAGCTTAAAAAAGACAACGCGCGATTATACGCTCGCGATACTTCATCGTCAAAATTGATTTCACCAATTGTCATTTCATCCAGCGTTTTGCCTTTAGTCAGTCCATATTGAATGATAATCCCTTCATCAACACTGAACGCATATTTTTCATCTAAAAAGATATTATACCGTTCTTCATTACGTTTTTGACGTGTAATTTTTGATATGACACGAGCCATACAATCCACCTCCATCATTTATATTATACATGTTTTCTTTTCTACCACCTATCCCTTTGATTGCATGACTAAAGTGGTTTTGGGGTAAAATAACAAAAACAGTCTACAATTGGAGGAGATTTTATGAAAATCGTCATTGCTGGTGGTAGTGGTTTTGTAGGTCGGGCCCTTAGTCAATTTTTCTTACACCAAGAACACGAGGTGTTTATTTTAACACGTGGACAAAGTTATAAAAATGGGGGACTTCAATATATCCAATGGCTACAGGAAAATGCAGAACCTGAGAAGCATTTACAAGATGCTGATGTTTTCATTAACCTTGCAGGTGTTTCTTTAAATGAAGGACGTTGGACAGAGGAACGAAAAGAGGCTATTTTCAAAAGTCGTATGTCTGCTACCGCTGAAATTAACCGCATTATTGAAAAACTAAATCCAAAACCACAACTTCTTATTAATGCAAGCGCCATCGGTATTTATCCGATTTCAAAAGCAGCTACTTACACAGAAGCTTCTACACAAATTTCCACTGATTTTTTAGGCAAAACCGTCGCACATTGGGAAAAGTTAGCGAAAAAATCTGAAGAGCATGGCGTTCGTGTCGCCCTTACTCGATTTGGTGTTATTCTCGGAAAAAACGGAGGTGCTCTAGATTTAATGGCACTTCCCTATCAGTTCCATGTAGGCGGAACATTAGGCTCGGGTATGCAATGGGTATCATGGGTTCACTTGGACGATATTGTCGGAGGTATGGATTTTATCATCCACCATGAAAATATTTCAGGCATAATAAATTTCACAGCTCCACACCCTGTTCGTATGAAGCAATTTGGAGAAACAATTGCTACTGTATTAAATAGAAAGCATTGGTTCCCTGTTCCTTCTCCATTATTAAAAATTGCACTCGGCGAAAAAAGTACGATGGTATTGGACGGACAACGTGTGCTACCAAACGTTTTGCAAGCAAATGACTATGAATTTCATTACGCAAAAATCCAAGATGCTTTAGTAAATCTGTTGTAACTTCTTTATTTCGGACCGTTCCTTCGCTATAATGAAGAAATGATTTAAAAAACCCAAAAGAAATTTGGGATAAAGGACGTGTCATTCATTATGCAACAAACAATTATGGAAGTCGGCAAAAGAATTCCATTAAACATAAAGAAACTTGGTATTAACGGTGAAGGGATTGGTTATTACAAACGTAATATCGTTTTCATTCCTGGCGCTTTAGTAGGCGAAGAAATTTATGCAGAGCTAACAAAGGTTAGCCATAACTACTCAGAAGCAAAAATCATTAAAATTCAAAAGAAATCAAAAAATCGCGTGACACCAGAATGCCCGGTTTACGATCAATGTGGTGGTTGCCAACTTCAACATATGAAATATAGCAGTCAATTAGTCGCTAAACGACATGTCGTACTTCAAGCATTACAAAAATACGTACCTGATTTAGCAAATACAATTGATGTGAAAAAAATGATTGGTATGGAAGATCCTTGGAACTACCGTAATAAGAGTCAATTCCAAGTACGTAAACAAAACTTCCAAGTAAAAGCGGGTCTTTTCGCAGAAAATAGCCATCATCTACTTGATATCAATGACTGTTTAGTACAAGATGTTCGTACAAACCGCGTGACAAATGAAGTAAAACGCATCGTGGAAAATTTAAATATTCCTGTATACGATGGTAGCTCTACTCGTGGCATCATCCGTACAATCGTCGTTCGTGTAGGTCTTGAAACAGATGAAATTCAATTAGTTATTGTAACTACTCGTAAAACTTTCCCTCAACAAGAGGCATTCATTGAGGCATTACAAGATATTGATGAAAATATCGTTTCTATCGTACAAAATGTAAATAGCGAAGATACATCTCTAATCTTTGGTGATTATACAAAAGTTTGGGCTGGTAAAGAAACTATTCACGAAAAACTTGGCGAATTCGCATTCGACTTATCTGCTCGTGCATTCTTCCAATTAAATCCGAGCCAAACGGTTCACCTATACAATGAAATCAAAAAAGCTGCTGCACTAACTGGTGAAGAAGCTGTCGTTGATGCTTATTGTGGTGTTGGTACAGTCGGTCTTTGGTTAGCTGATGGTGCACAAGAAATTCGCGGGATGGATACATTACCTGAAAGCATTGCAGATGCACAAGTAAATGCAGCAAACCATGAAGTAAAACACGCAACTTACGAAGTAGGTACTGCTGAAGATTGCTTAAATCGTTGGGCTGAAGATGGTTTCGTTCCAGACGTATTAACAGTCGATCCACCTCGTGTTGGTTTAGCACAAAGCTTCATCGATACAATTCTTGATGTAATGCCAGAACGTATTGTCTATACTTCTTGTAACCCATCAACGCTTGCAAAAGATTTAGCACAACTAACTCAAATTTATAAAATTTCTTATATCCAACCAGTGGATATGTTCCCACAAACAGCACAAGTGGAAAGCGTTACATTGCTAACACTTAAAAAAATGGGTTCTTAATCTCTGCTCCACTCATAATTTTTAATTCCAATCAAAAAGCCCGAATCACATGAGTTTGCCACTCGCGATTCGGGCTTTTTATATCTATTTGTTTAGGCTTTTGAAAACTGGTTTATAAAAAGCTTGCTCTAGAAGCCTTTAAGCTACAAGTTTTCTCTTGTTTTTACCGAATACCAACAAAATGATAAAGACCGTAAATATCAATCCAGCAATTAATGTTAAAAAGCTTGCATCTACATGTTCTACATAAGCTCCACCTAAAAATGGCCCTGTTAAACTACCGACACTAAAGAAAATACTACACATTAAATTCCCGGTTGGTAATAATTCCTTCGGCGTTAAATCCGTCATATAAGAAATACCAAGTGAAAAGACCGAACCACAGAACATCCCTGCTAATAGGAAAGAAATCAACACTAGAATCGAAGAAAATTCGAGGAAACTGCCAATAAAGAACATCAAGCACCCGCCACCTAAAGCAATTAAAGATACTTTTCTTCTTCCAATTTTGTCTCCTAATGTTCCAAGTGGTACTTGGGTAATGATTCCTCCAATTGAAAAGGCTGATAAGATAAAGGCTAATATAGACAAATCAAAATGATTTCGTACAGCATACACTGGGAAAATGGCGTTCAATGAAGATTCTAAAAAACCGTAAACTAATGGCGGTAAAAAAGCGACCCATGCATATTTAAGTGTTTTACTATAGCGTTGCCAAGTATTACCGTGTTGATTAGCTTTCATACTTTCAGGTTTTTCATTTTTCAAGAAAAAGACAAGTGACCATGCAGCTAAACAAAGGAGCGAAGACACGATGAATGGTAGTGCTTCACTGATTTGAACAAGTGGAACAAATTGGGGTCCGACAGCAAATCCTAGACCAAACGATAAACCATAAATCGCGACATTTTTTCCTAATCGCTCAGCCGGAGCAGTCGTCGTAATCCATGTTTGTGTTGCATAATGCAATGCATGATCTCCTACGCCAATTACGAGACGTAATATAAACCAAAACAGCACGCTTTTCCAAAGTGGAAAAAGGAATAAAGAGAGGAAAACCAACGCTCCCCCTGTAATAATGACCGGCTTGTAACCAAATCGACGCAAAGGTTGCTCAATAAACGGAGCAATAAGTAAGGTACCTATGTATAAACCTGTAGCATTTAAGCCATTTAATTGCGAGGATACTCCGTCATTTTCAAATATGATTGAGATAAGGGGCAGTAACATGCCTTGAGAAAAGCCTGATATGGATACGATTACAACTAAAATCCAAAATCGTTTTTTCTCCAAACTAATATGTTGTAACAAAATAACACCACTTTCTTAAATTTGTTGCAGCCCCACTTGAAAATTTCATGACGCTTTACTAAATTGTTTATACAAACTATACCATTTATGTATTCTTTTTTCCGCAAATAAAAAGAACTCAGTATCGGCTATTTTAGCTTACTACTGAGTTCAATTGCTTTCACGTGTATTCATTCAAATTTATTCTAAACTTACAATCGGCAAAAGCACTGTGCCGAGAATGTTTAAAACTCCCTCCTTTTCTTTTCAAAAATGTCGGGTGCCTATAAAAGCTACTTGTTTATCATCACACATTACGTTATTACATGACTCAAATACATTTCCTACTTAATACGCGGAAGAGGGTATTACTAGGTTATTTTGCTTTTAAATGATTCTACATTTGTGTGATATATAGACAGTAAAGGCTATCCCCCTTAATTAGGTTGACTACTACTTCTTCATAGCATCTCCTTTCTATAAGGTTATTTACATAGTAGCATATGAAATAAATAAAGTAAATTTTCAGATAACGTTTTATATTAAATGATTATTTAGTCCCATGAGATTGAAAAAGACTGTTAAATCCGTTACTATGAAAAAGAATGAAACGAGGTGTACTGATGAGCAAATCGATTACAAATAAGGATCAACAAGTGACTTACTTGAAAGAACGCCTACAAATTTTCATGGAAGTTTTAGATGCAATTGACCCTGAAACGACTGACTTAGAAGATATTGATCGTTTAATTTCAATGGTGGATGATATTGAAGTCAAGATGGATCACTTCCAACAACGTCCTACAACTGAAGACTAGCTTCACAAGGAAATGCATCTGCATTTCTTTTTTTATATTTTTTTGCTGATAAAATCAATCAAATTCTACATATCCCCTTTTTCTTCTATTCCTTACAAGTTATAATATGAAAGATTCATATTCAAATAAATACTGAGGGGGATTTTTCATGAATTTAGTAAATCTTGAAAAAAGCATCTATAATTTAGTGACTGAAACATCTACTAATTTACCAAAAGATGTTCGCCGTGCGATTAAAAAGGCGAAGGATGCTGAAAATGCTGGTACACGAGCTGCAATGAGTTTAGATACAATCGCAAACAATATTTTTATGGCTGACGATAATGTATCACCTATTTGCCAGGATACTGGTTTACCAACATTTAAAGTAAAAACACCAGTTAACGTCAATCAAATGGAAATCAAGGCGATGATTAAAAAGGCGATTGCAGCAACAACTGGCGATGCTAAATTACGTCCAAATGCTGTTGATTCATTAACAGGAAAAAATAGTGGGGATAATCTTGGCGAAGGTTTACCTGTTATTAAATTCGAACAATGGGAAAAAGATTATATTGAAATGAAACTCATCCTTAAAGGTGGCGGCTGTGAAAACAAGAACATTCAATATAGCTTACCTACTGAATTAGAAGGTTTAGGTCGTGCGGGTCGTGACTTGGATGGCATTCGTAAATGTATTCTGCACTCCGTATATCAAGCACAAGGACAAGGCTGTTCAGCCGGATTTATCGGTGTAGGTATCGGTGGCGACCGTTCATCTGGATATGACCTGGCAAAAGAGCAATTATTCCGTCATGTAGATGATGTTAACCCAAATGAAGATTTAGCCAAATTAGAACAATATATTGTAGAAAAAGCAAATACTTTTGGTATTGGAACAATGGGCTTCGGTGGTGAAGCGACTTTACTTGGCTGTAAAATTGGTGTCATGCACCGTATTCCTGCTTCTTTCTTTGTATCTGTAGCTTATAATTGCTGGGCATACCGTCGTATGGCAGTAGACATTAATGCTGAAACTGGCGAAATTATGAACTGGCATTACCAAGAAGGCGAAAAAATCGGCTTTGAAGAAGAAGCAAAAGCAGATAAATCAGACCAAGGGGAAACAATCGAATTAACTGCGCCAATTACAGAAGAAAAAATTCGTTCACTTAAAGTCGGTGATGTCGTGAAAATCTCTGGCCGTATGTATACGGGTCGCGATGCAATTCACCATCACTTAATGAGCCATGATGCACCCGTTGATTTAAATGGACAAATTATTTATCACTGTGGCCCAGTAATGGCGAAAGACGCTGAGGGTAACTGGACAGTGAAAGCTGCTGGTCCTACAACTTCTATTCGTGAAGAACCTTATCAAGGCGATATCATGAAAAAATTCGGTATTCGTGCAGTTATGGGTAAAGGCGGTATGGGACCTCGTACGCTTGCTGCACTTAAAGAACACGGTGGCGTTTATTTAAATGCAATCGGTGGTGCAGCGCAATACTATGCTGATTGTATTAAATCAGTTGATGGTGTAGATTTACTAGACTTCGGTGTCCCTGAAGCTATGTGGCATTTAGCAGTTGAAGACTTCACTGCGGTCGTTACAATGGACTCACATGGGAACTCATTACATGCAGATGTTCAAAAATCTTCACTTGAAAAATTAGCTGCTCATGCTGAACGTGTATTTTAATCAACTTTTCACTACAAGCTGGCCGTTATGGGCAGCTTTTTCTTATTGATAATAATTCTTATTAAGAATCTTAAATATAC
>JAGHSJ010000123.1 GCA_018065935.1 Candidatus Kurthia equi | reverse complement strand
CCTTTAAAGTACAGGCCATGATTCACTACAAGACTCAGCAAATACTGAGTTTATGTAGCAGTCGAGGTGCAGTGCATGATTGCGAGTTGTTTAAACGAAATTTAAAGCAGATTCCTTTAGGGGGCTTTTATCCTCGCAGATAAAGGCTATCATGGAATTTATACTTTTTATCCCAATAGTCTGTTGTCATTAAAAGCTAAAATGCTGTAAATTGGATCCTGAACTAAAAATTTATAATCAAGAAAGCAATAAAATAAGAATAGGGACTGAGCATGTATTTGGCAGCCTGAAAACCTTCAACATCCTTGCCGAACGTTCTCGAAACAGAGGGAAAAGACTGTGTTTGAGATTCAATTTAATTGCTGGAATTTACAATATGGAACTGAGTAAAAAAATGATTTATGAAAGATTTTTATTATTAAAAATAAATAATTATTGATTAATTTTAGCTAAACAATTTAGAATAAAAATCACACAGTCCCTAGGTGTCATTCAGTACGTGAATCTGCCAGATACCCAGTATTTTTTGTTAGTTTATCCAATTTGCTTAATTCTTATTGGTGCTGTTTTTATTGCTGCTCATCTATGGTTTAAAGCGCCCAAATATTTATTGTGGATGGGGCTGAGTTGTATTTTGCCATCAGTAGCATTAGGTTCACAGACACTGATGACAAATGCACAGCTGAGGCTGACTGCTCCATGGTTTGCACTTTTTTATTTAGGTGGAGCTTGGGCAGTTGTGCATGGAATGCTCTTAAAAGCCAATTCAAAATCCAATATATTTGTAGCCGTCACTCTGATTGTAGTAGGTATGGCTTTGCTTTTATATTTTACGCACTTCGATGAGAAGTTATGGCTACGAATAGTAATCATTAATATTGTGATTTTATGCTTAGAAGCTTTAGCACTTCCAAAAGTATATGAGTTATTTAAAAAAACCTACGCCTTAGAAAAGCTTTTATGTTTTAGTTATGTTCTATTATTTACTTATGGTGTTATTAGAACTTTAATTGTCATCGTATACCTTCAAAATGTGCAATATGTAAACTTAGTAACAACCGAATGGTGGATGATGATGGTTTCTGTAAATCTTCTCCTCAGCCTGTGGTTTGCAATTATAGTTTCGGCTGTAGCGGTAAAAGAAAGGTTTGATATCATTAACGAAGAAAGATTGAGAGATTCTTTAACCAAGCTGTATAACCGTAATGGTTTTTTAGAAAAAACCAAAGACTTGTTTAATGAATTGCAGCACGGTCAAGTTTATCTGGTGATGTGTGATATTGATAATTTTAAGGATATAAATGATACGTGGGGGCATGTGGTCGGGGATAAAATCTTATGTGAAATTGCGGATCTATTAAAATCTAACATTCGGCAAGGTGATATTGCCGGTAGATTTGGCGGAGAAGAATTCATTATATTACTGCAAAGTGAAGATGAAGAATCTTCCTTCGCTTTGGTTGAACGCTTACGCAAAACGATTGAAGATCACTTTTTTATTAATCATATTCGAGTTACTGCAAGTTTTGGGGCAGCCAGAATAGATGCAGATTCCCAGTTAATGAGTGCTCTAGAAATAGCAGATAAACGTTTATACAATGCTAAAAATAATGGCCGAAATAGAGTTTGTTTTAATTAAATTTTTTAGAAAGAGATGAATTCAGGTTGTGCTTTTTAGATTGTGTGAAAGAGGGGTATTTTAACTCAAATTGAATTGTTTAATTGATGGTAAGCATACAGTGACGCATCACTTTTTTGTGAGCTAAACATCTTCCCATATTGTCCATTATTAAACTGTATGGAAACGATCCATACGTCTATTTAAGGGATTTGCTAAAAATCCTGTCAACCTAGAAAATGAGCCAGACTGACATCTTTATTGGTGAGAATATAGATACTTTAAATGGGTTCTAATACCAAAAAAATAGTATTAAATTTCAAAAACTTACGCTATAAAAATGGACGTAAACCCTCAAATCGGATTTTAAACCCCCTTTTGATATCTTTTGCCTAGATTATAACGCTTCTACGCTTCTGGATCTGAAAAAGATCCATAATTTCTGCGGATAACCATAGGACAAATTTTAGGCATCGTTGTACGCTTTGGCTCACACCAATCTCGTCCCTTTGCTGCTGGTTGAGATATGAGAAATTTCCTATGATGAAGCCATAGAGAACAGGCTGTTCCAAATAACAAGAATAAGAAAGATCGCACAAGGATTGGCAGGTACGACAGGAGTTATACCAAGCGAACCAAATATGAAAAGCCCTGGCAGGATGCTGGGGTTTTTTATTGCCTATTTTTACTTTAAATAAGGTTATATGAGCGTTAGGAAATGAATTAGAGTCACGGCTGAACCAATTTGATAATTACTGATTTACAAATATTCTTGTAACTAAGATCTAGTTAAGTGCTTTTTTGATTTTATCCACCATTTTTTGGGCAGTCTTATGGTCATCAAAATCAATATTTATAATTCCTTTATTTCCCTGATTATTGGGTAAGCTTTTAACAATTTGTGAAAAATTGTCCGTTTCATTGGTGACAATTTCTACTGAAACAATATAAGCAGTATTAAGGAAAAAATCTTTTTTTAGTTCAATTAGCATTTTTATTCTCGAGAAAAATTTTAAGAAATCTTTATAACATATTAATTCAAAAAAGATTAATTTATGATCTATTTCAACAATTCATGACTCTTCAATGCTAAAAAGTCTACCTTTTACTGAGTTTGAGAATTTCATAACGAATTAGGGTGTGTCCTCATTTGATG
>JAGHSJ010000335.1 GCA_018065935.1 Candidatus Kurthia equi | reverse complement strand
TAATTATAAGGATAAATACTATAAATGAAAAGAAAAGAAGCTTTTTTCACTACAGTAATGTTGAAATTTATGTGAAATAAAATCAAAATCTATGTAATTACAATGAAGTTTGGTATGATAGACTTAGTGAAATTGGTATAATATATAGGATTCGTACTTATTTTTAGCGTATGCTACGTAAAGGAATGAAACATCAACTAATGCAAAGTGAAAAAAATTTAAAAAGTGAAAAACTTGTAGAAGTCGAAACGCAAAAAACTTCACAGATTTTCGCTCAGACTGTCAAAACGGGGATTATAAAATCTAACTTAATTCCGATGATTGCAGGACTAACGTTAGCTCTTTATAAGTATGAATATAACCCAATGGATATGATCATCAATATCATTGGTGCAATTATCGGGACAGCAGCTGTTATCGCATCTGCAGGTGCATTTAATAACTTGTATGACCGCGATATAGATTCATTAATGGAGCGTACAAAAAAAAGACCAACTGTAACCGGAGCTATCTCCACTAAAAAAGCGTTGACCATAGCGATAGTGCTAGCGATAGTCGGAATAGTTGCATTGTATTTAGCAACTCCACTTGCAGCTTTACTCGGTTTCCTAGGGCTATTTTTATATGTTGTTCCCTATACAATGTGGACTAAACGACACACGGTCTACAATACGGAAGTTGGTAGTTTATCTGGTGCCATGCCCCCTCTTATTGGTTGGGCGGCAATTGAGCAAGATATTACAAATCCAGCAATCATCAGTTTATTCATTATTACGCTTATATGGCAAATGCCTCATTTCTATGCAATTGCTATCCGTAAAACAGAGGATTATCGAGCAGCGAATGTACCAATGCTTCCTGTAGCCAAAGGAATGCGTCGCACATACATCACGACAAATATATACTTAGTTTTATTAACATTAAGTTGTATTCCACTTGGTACATTAAGTATTGGACTAATGATTGTTGCTATATTATTGAGTATTGTATGGTTAGGGATGAGTATATATGGATATCATAAGAAGGATCCAAAAAAATGGGCTACTTTATTGTTTGTCTATTCATTAATTCACATGACCGTTTTATTCTCTACAGTCATTATCTACTCAATTATCGGTATTATTTTTTAACATGCATACTCTATGTAAACAGCAAGAGGTGGGACAAAATCCCTACCTCTTTTTTGTTATATGAAAGAATTGTAATTTGGTCGAATGTTTTCATCCGTATTTAAAATGAATGGAATTTAGTTTAAATACTAAGATTAGGTTAAGAACGGATGGACACTTAAAATGATGAACAATCATACATCATAATAATCGCCTAAATGCTGATTGGTTACGTCAAATATAATATGTTCAATATTATATTTCTGAAGAATATAATCGGTCACTTGGTCAACAATTTGTTGAGGGTGTTGGCCGTTATGAACAACCACTATTTCACATTTGACGCCGAAAAGATGTGAGGCAATTGTCCATGCTTGTAAATTATTCACAAAGACAATCCCTTCAAAAGCTTGTAAGTCAGCTAGCATTTGAATTAAGTCTAGTTTTGACGGGGAACCAGCTAGTAAAAATTTAATGGCATGTGAGCAAATGAAAATGGATGTAAAAAAAATATAACCAACAATGGTAACCGTCGCTAATCGCTCTAATACCTTGGAATCATTAAACAAAGCACTGCTCGCAGTTGCAAGAGAAAGTAATAGTGGAATGGCTAAAACGAGAATTTTAAAACCAAAGGCCACCGTATTTTTTGGTGTATTAATTGTATGAATAACTTTAAGCAGCGCGAAACTAACTAGTAAGTTACTGGCAATTGTAAAACTAAGCATAAGAGGAGCATCTACATAGAACTGTTTGTGGGGAGCAATTAGAAACAAAAGGCCGATAGAAGATATGAGCGCTAGCATACCAAAGAATAGCGGAATCAATAATTCATAAGCAAATGCTTCTTGTTTTTTATGCTTCATAAATGCCCGATTGGAAATTGTCTTTTTGGAATAATGTAGAAATAAGGAGCAGCTTATGACGCCCAAAAATAAGGCCATAGCTAATTGCGATAAAGCAAACGATCGACTATAACCCACTAACTCAATCAGGGCGGCCAGCGCAAATAGACTTCCGATGAGTTTAAGTTTGTGTAATTGCTGTTGGGGCATATCTTTTATTAGAAAATACAATTAACAATCACTCCTGTCTTTCTTCGATAAAAGGAGAACTTCTGAAAATAATACAGAGTAACATCGTTAGGAGAAGCGCAGGGATAGCATAAATTTGACTAATGATTAATTTCCATGCAAATGTTGCATATTCACTTGAAGTTGGTAAGAGAAGGGCGATGCATAAAGTAATGAAATAGACTGAAATGGAAAGTTTAATCGTTTTCATTTAAACACCTCATTTTAGTATAAGTATATTTACC
>JAGHSJ010000104.1 GCA_018065935.1 Candidatus Kurthia equi | reverse complement strand
TCGACGTTAAAACGTTTCTCTAAATATTGGATAACGCTTTCATATTGTCCCAATTCAGTGCAAGCCTTAGACATCGAACAACAATCTTCATTTTCTAATATATATTCATAGACTTTTTGAGCAAACTCCTCCGCCTACTCAATAGTCCATTTTTCTCCATTGGTATTTCCTATTTGCGCCATTGTATTATTTTATGCAAATATACGAATTATTACGCATACCCATAAAACTCAGCCTCACTGAGAAAACACTCGGGCTCTGGTTCTAAGTGTTGTAAATCGTCTGGAATGGCGTCAAATATAACTTCTTCGCCTGTTTCAATCTCATGGATTATTATCTGATCATCTGAGAAAGTAATAAAAATCATTAGCTCTTCGTCTTCATAGTACATTTCATCCTTGCTATTCTGTACGTATTGTAATATTCTTAAGTCTGGGTATGTCATTAGTTAACAACGTTTATAAAATTGTGGAAATACTTCTTAACCTCTCCGTCTGCATTTACGCAAACTACACATTCATTTTCTACATCAACTGAAACAAAAGTTAATTCACCTACTCTCTCTTTTCTTGTATGCTCTATTTTGCACCCCTCAACAAATTTAGTAAACCATTCTGAAGTATCAGCTGGATTAATTAATTCATCGATCATTTGTTCTGTATACTCAATATTAGAGAATTTAGGGATAACGATATCAACAGCGTCAGTAACCCCATATATTTCTTCTTTCTTGAAAGTGTACTTTGAATAATGATCAGATACCCTTATATCTCTCTCATTACAATAATAAGACCCCGTGTGATATGGTTTAAAAGTTAATCCCTTTGTCCCTAAGTAAGCTATGATTTCTGTTAATGTTTTCATCTTGTTTTGATTTCTGTTACAAATATATACCGAAGAAATTTAAAATAAAACTTGCATAATTAAAAAGATTGTTGTATGAGGGTTAAAAAAATATTGAAACCCTTTCAAAACCGTTTGGTTCTAACTTGTATTTTCCGAAGCTTAATAGTTTTTGATATTGCAGGGATTCGCTTACTCTGGTTTCTAACATGATGTTAAAATACTTCTTTCCGTTAAATTCTCTAACACCTGTAAAATGATCGCAAGGTTTTAAATCTAATCCAATTTGATTTTTAATTTCCGTTAATGTTTTAGTAATTTCATCTACCAACTTTAATTCGTAGTATTCATTTACGTATGTATCCACACCATAGAACTCTTTAAAATCTTTAATATAACCATCATATTGAGCGGCTTTTGCAAATCCTTTTGTTTGCATATCATTTAACATTTTATCCATTGTACGAGTTCTGAATTTGTGTAATTTTTTCGGCTCTTCTTCCATTTTGTCAAATTTATAATTAGCAAAGTTTTTAGCAGTTGTCACAGCGTCGTGTTTTCTCGCGTAGAAAGTAGAACCTATTTTTTTAAATTCATCATTGTAGGCAGCGAAGAAAACTCTTTTAGTACCTTTTTTATACACTTTTAAGATATACATCTTTATTACTTTACCATCCTTTTTAAAGTTTATAGTTTGGTTTAACTCTCTTACGTAAGTGTTACAGTTTGCGTTTAATGATTCGATAGTATTCATCTTAAC
>JAGHSJ010000131.1 GCA_018065935.1 Candidatus Kurthia equi | reverse complement strand
AATTTATATTTTTTATAACTTGTCCGTTTACCGTTAGAAAATCCTCTAACGCGCATCATTATCGCTTTTTTCATACTCTTTTCAAATGCCCAAAAAATTGATTCACATGCGATTTTTATTTTTAATTGCTTCACTTCAAAAAAACTCTTTGAAGATAAATAACCGATTGCCTTTTGAGCTTCAATAACTGTTTGATATCTTATTTTCAACTCCGGAACAAATCGAATACTCATCGCCATGAATATTCCTAACGAAGGAATTATTTTTGTGAAGACATAGATGATCGCCGCTGAAGGAAGCGTTGCAATGATTAACTGAATAATCAACCATAATGTACCGAATAAAATGGACAGTGCGAAGGCAAATATGATGACTTCATACGTGACCGCTTGATTATTAATATAAAGCAGTGGTGTTACACCATTATGATAAAAAAACAGAGTCGTGATAATCGTTAAAAACGCAATTGCGACGATAAAATATAGTTCATTTAGCAACTGCTTCCCTAGGAGATACTGCATACAAATAAGCAGCAAGGTTACGAAGCAAACGAGTAATAATAACGGGTCTTTTAATAGAATAAGTATAAAAACCACTAAACTATAGTAAGTAATTAACGTAACCGGATGTCTGTTTTTTAACTCATTCATCTATTGACCACCTCCAATATCATCACCTAGATTTATCGTATATTTAAATTGAACCTCATCGCCGTCCTTTAATAAATAACGACTAACACCTACATTCGGAAACTCGCCATTTACAGCGTACATCCAACCACTTTGTGAGCCAGCTGAAAACTCATATAAGTAGTTGATTCCTTGAATATATGCACTTTTAAAGGCGTTATCATTCGCTCCTTGATACTCCATCTGAATTTGATGATATCTTGTCGCTCTTTGTAAAAGATCAAATGCCGTATCTCCATTTCGTAATACATACTCTTTTTTCTCCAAAACCACACCATCAGTAGGTAAATAAGCTCTTAATTCTGGTTTAAGCAAACTTTCATTAGAAAGCAGGCTTTTACTTTCAATTTCTAAAGTAACCGTCTTAGAATTAGCAGTTATATCATCGATATGAGTTAATTGATATTGTTCAACAGACTGAATTTTAGTCCCTGAAAATAAAATTGCGACAAACAGAATAATGGCTGTAATTATAATAAAGTCCTTCTTCATTCCGAGTGCTGTCCTTTTCGTTTTATTCGTAGAATTATAAAAACACTAACTGTTATGACTAATAGGCCAAGAATGATATATTTTATTATTCTTTGTGTTTTTAATGTTTTCATCTGCTCTAAAGACTTTTCAATATCCTTTGCACTAACAATTTGTTGCTGATCATATGCAGGTAACTTATTGTAACGAGCGACAATTAGTTCTACTTGATTCGCATCTTCCAATGTTAATTTTGAAAAAGGATAAAGGTCCTCTAATATTTTTTCATTCAATTGCTTTATTTCATCTTGCAGTTTTTCAATTTCTTCTTTTCTTTGCTGTACTATTTGTCTCTCTTCCTTTTGACTTGGTTCTAGTCTTTGCAGTAAGGTCGTTATTTCAACATAATCCTTCGTTGAAATTTCTTTAGGCAACTGATGTACTTTTGCTAGCTCCTCTTTTGACAACTTCGTTTGTAATTGCTGCCTTTTATTCGTCATTAATTGAACAGGCTTCATCGTAGCTGTAGTATTTTGAGACATCGCAAGGACAAGATTCTGGCTATCATTTTTTATCTTATACTCGTCCAAATATGCAGCTAATTCAGCATAATTCTTTACATATGAATGCTCTTCAATCGCTAATTTTTTATACATAGTTAACGCCTGCTTCGCAGATTCCTCCGATGCTATATCGTCAATTGCCTGTTCAATCGCAGCGATTTGTTCTTTTACTTCTTCCGACTGCTCGTCTCGGAAATCATAAAGTGTCCTTGCATTTTGCTGTTGTCTTAATAAAGCGACAAAAGCATACAACGCTTGTTCAGTTGCCATCGTATTTGATTGGTCAGGTAATGAGGTGGGATTGTCCTCATTATATTTTTTAGAGTGAATAAAACCACCATCAGTTTGGAGAAATTTTTTCATACCATCGATTGCAGTATTTCCATTTTTTATATACGCTTTATTTGTTTCAACATTAATACCAAGCGCCGTCAATGCGACTACAACTTGTGCTGTAGACTCCAAATTTTCATCATCACCTGTTGAAAATGTACCTGAAGGCTGTTGCTGTTGTTGTATAAACCGTAGCGCTTCATCTATTATTTGGCGTATTGTTTTTCCATTATAGTTTGTTTCATCATTATAATATGGTGCCAATGCTTGAATAGCCATCGCTGTAAGGTCAATTTCGGATGTTTTTGCTTGCAGTGAGAATCCGCCATCGTCCAACTGTTTACTCACTATTTTCTCGAGTAAATCTTCTCTCGTTTCATTTGCATAAGATGGTGTTTTATAGCGCATACTATCTAACGTCAAAAGCCCCCAAATTACTCCATTCAATCCCTGTGCATCAATCGCCATCGTAAGCCCACGATCATAGACACCATCCTGAATTAAATTAATTTTTTCATTCCCAACAGCAGTTGGATTTCCTCCCGCCGCTAAATAAGCTAAGGAAATACGATGCCATTCTGTTGCCTTCATTTCACTCAGTTTATTAGCAGTTTCATATTTTTTTTCTACGACATCATTTATTATTGCTTCATAAGCTGGATATTGATCAACAATACCTGCGCGGCCCATCCCTAAAACATACCAATCGACACTTGTTGATCCTGCATTTTCTAAAAATCCATTACTTAATAAAGGTTCTGAATCAGACAAATTTTCCGCGGATTTCTTCCATTGAATAATACCGTTAATAATCTCTTTCGTATTCATTGAAGCCACTGCATCTTCTTCAGTTATTAATACGAAAATCCCCAAAATAATGAACAGCATACAAACTATTTTTTTTATAAAGTTCATTTCAGATTAACTCCTTATTTACTATTAACGAAATTCAGCACCGTATAAAAGCGTATACTTATAAACAATCACATCTCCATCTAAAAATACGGCATCCGAAAAACCATAGTTCGGTACGTCACCATTGACATAATATAACCACCCTGAGCCACTTGTTAAGTCGAACTCTCCAAGACTATTCGGTGAAAAATTAGTTGGTTCGAACGTTACTGTACTTTCATTAATTTTCTTAATCATATCCTCTGGGATTTTTAAATTTTTAGCCATACCTGGTTTACTAATTGATGCCAAATAAAAATTCGAATCCAATGTTCCCGTATTTTCATACGTAAATCCATTTTTTCTTAAAAATTGATCTACTGTATATGCGCCATTAACACCTTCATAGAGTTCTATCTTTGTTGGTGGGACGATGGCTCCAAGCCCAACTACAGAGGCGTCAATACTTACAGTCGCTGTTCCGATTGAATCGTTCTTTTCAATATTTTTCGCATAAATCGTAAAGCTTTTCGTTGAAATACGCCCTTCAGAATCCCAGGCTTTAATGACAACTGTATTTTTACCTTGATCGAGATTGAGTCGATAACTCGTTTTTTCACTGTCATCCCAAATAACAGATACAGCTTTATTATTATTATGGACCGTAACACCACTCGCCTGAATTCGCTTACCAGCAGCGGTCGTTGCCCAAACATTAAAGTTCTTCTTCGTTCCACTAACCTGAGCATTATTTACTAAATCTGTTTTAATGTTTGGACCTGCCTTATCGTCAGGTACTACCTCTGGGCTGTTATTTACTACTTCTTCTTGATAGTAAATAACATATGTCTCTTCATGTGTATCATCCGCGGTTGTCGCCGATAAAGTAATGGTATTTTTCCCTTCTTTTAATAAATCGCTAAAATAGTGATTTTTTTCTCGAAGTTTTTCCCCATTTAAAGTTGCGGTTAATTCGATATCGTTTTCCTCAACCGAAGCTGCTGCATAGAATGTGATTTCAGCATTTGTTGTTTGTTGATTTTTTAAATCTGTTTCAAAACTAATTTTTGAGATTTTCTTTTCATAAAACACTTGGATTTCCTGTTTTTTATTGATGTCATTATGCGAAGCGGTTAAAACAATTTTATTTACGCCTTCACTTAAGTGAACTTTATATAACCCATTTGCTGCCTCAACTAACTTTGTACCATTAATTTGTGCCTCAATAGCGACAGCTGTATCGTTATAATATGCCGCTGCTTCAAACTCTAAACTTTGAACAGTTGCTTTCGCACCATCCTTCAACGAGCTTGTTATGATAAGGTCATTTTTCGCAAAATAAATAATATAAGTTCTATGTACCTTCGTTTTATTTTCATCATCATACATAACAGAAATATCAATTGAGTTACTTCCTTCTTCGAGCGTAATACCCCCTTTAAAATTAGTAATTTCTTGATTATTTACAAGAATATTCTCTGATAAAACATTTATTTCTTTATTTTTATGAATAATTGCAAATTCATAATATGCATTGGAAACCGTCTCTTCATTTGAAATAGTCGTCGTAAAATATGGATTTCCATCTTGATTTCCTTCAATTATTTCAATCTGATCCTCGTCCCCATCAACGACTACCTGTTCCTCTTTATTCGGTAATTTTGAATCCTTTTCTTTTTCAATTTTTTCTTCTTCCTCTTTATTCACTTCTTCTGTTAATTGTTTTTCTTCCTTTTCAACTTTCTCATACGCTTTATTATTGCTTATATCATTACTTTCGCTATTGTCGTTACTCTTGTCGCTGTCGCTGTTACTCTTCTCATTACTTTCTTCCTTGAAATTTTTTACTTTATTATCATTCGTAGGTGTTTTTTCTTCTACTGGAGAAACAGCATCTTCTCGTTTTTCTTCGTTCCATTTTTCAGGCGTTACTGCAACTTCATTATTTTCTTTTTTTGAAGCTCCATTTTTCGATTCAAGTTCATTCTTAGCCTCAGAGCTAGTGAATAGAAGTTTATTGGGTACAGTATCAATTGTTTTAATTGGATTTTCAGGAATGGCTTTCTCTATATTTGAAAAATTCCAAGTTAAACTACCAATCAAAATAACAATTAAAAGTAGTAAAACAACTTTGTTTTTATTTATCGTCTTCATCTGCACACCCCTTCTCAAATTTATTCTTTAAATGGAAGTTGGGCTGCCTAATCATTAGACAACCCTTTTCCATTATTTAATAGTTACTTTTACTTTTTTACTCTGATTGCCTACAGAATCAAGTGCTACAACGGTAAGCTTCGTGCCTTTTTTCTGAGTTTTTATAGTAGCAGAGAATTTCCCTTTACTATTAACTGAAACCGTTGCAAGTTTAGTTTTTCCTTTATAAATAATTACTTTTTTTGCACCAGTAGAAGTACCTGTTACTTTTTTTGTTGTCGATTTTATCGACTTAGGGGCTAGAACTGTTGCCGCTTTTACTGTAATTGTCATTGTTTTTACAATAATTTTATTTGCATTTTTTTGGACAATTTTTAACTTTGCATTTTTTGTCTGTTTCGCTATTTTAACTGTATATTTCCCACTTGAATTAACCTTTGAAGATGCTAATAATTTATTCCCCTTATAAACATACACTGACGTTAATTTAGAAGCGGTTCCTGTAATAGACGTCGTTGTATTCTTCACTGTTGAAACAGTCATTTTAGCGTTTTTCGAAGTAATCACTTCAATATTCTGCAGTTTTTTCACTTGTGACTCTGCAGCCTCTAATACTTTTAGATTTTTCACTAAGCTCTTTTGGCTAGAAGTTAATCCATTATATGCTTTTCTCACGCTATTAATTGCCGGTTCATCTGAATTTGTCAGTTTTGAAACTGTTGGTAATGCCTTGATGAAAGCATCCACTTTATTCGCTGCTTTCAATTCATTTTCTACCAATGTCGCTAATTTAGTTTCTGCTTTAACAAGGTCTGTATAATTTGTAACCATACCTTGTTGCTCAATCTTCAATTCGTCATAGGCAAGGCGTACTTTTTCAATCTTTTCTTTCTTATTCAATGTAATTACTGATGGAAGAGCTATAATTTGCTCTACAACTTTTTGTGCCACTAAATTGTTGTTTTTCTGTAATTCTTCCATTTTTTTTATGAGCCCATCTAATTTAGAAACATTCGTTATTAATTCTTTTTGTTTCTTAGATAACTCATTGTATTGATTAGCTAATAAATTAATAGCTAAATTGTTTTCTAACGTTGCTTTCTCGATTTCCGGTAATGTTAAAATACCTAGAACTACTTTTAATACTGCATTTGATTCTTCTTCAGCAAGCGCTTTTTCAATCTGATCTAATTGTGCTATATTTTTAACTTGAGCCTGCTGACCTGCTGTTAATAGTGTAAAAGCTTCACGTGCTTTTTCAATTGCTGGACGATCTGCACCTTTTAATTTTTCAACTTTAGGTAATTTTTCAATCTCTTCAAAAACATCAATTGACCCTTTCATTAAGTCATCAATTTTTACTTGCATTTTTGTAATTTGTTCGTAGCCTATCACTTTTTCCTGTTGCTTTTCAGATAAATGACTATACTCTTTAGTAATTTGCGCTAGCTTCGCTTCATCTGAAATATCGATGTTTTCTAATTCTGGTA
Organism: Candidatus Kurthia equi; assembly: GCA_018065935.1. Taxonomy (GTDB): domain Bacteria; phylum Bacillota; class Bacilli; order Bacillales_A; family Planococcaceae; genus Kurthia; species Kurthia equi. The sequence goes on along the minus strand of JAGHSJ010000131.1, from coordinate 7,656 downwards.
ATGCACTAATTAAATTGTTGACTTCATTAATTTTCGCATTGAAATCATACATTTTTAAATTGGCAATTCCAGCTAATAAAACATCTAATACATCTTTATTTGTTATCCTTGCTAATTGCTCACTTGAAAGCTCTTCCATTTGTTTTTGTGTATTAATTAGTTTTTTCTCATCTTCAAGCGTTAAATTCTCTAATTTTGGCAATGCGTTAATTAATGAATTAACTTCTTTTATTTCTGTTTCTGATTTCAGTTCATCAAAAGTTTGTTTTACTTGTAGAAGTTTTTCTTCTAAAGCTGGAGATAGGAATTCTAACTGTGATTCATTTAATTCTGATTTCGCTTCAATTGCTTCATTTATCACATTTTCATGGTATATTGCTGTTTTTTCTACTGTAGGTAAATCTAAAATTAAACTTACTACCGTTTGTAATCCTGCATCTAAGTCTAAAACTTTTATTTCTACTAATTGAAATGCCTCATAATTTAACACTTTAGCTTTATTTACCGCTGTTAATAAATCATACTGATTTCTAATACGCTTTACTGCTTCCAAACTAGTTAAATTCGCATTTTCTACTTTTGGTAACTCATTTATTAATTTTGTAATTTCAGCTATATTGGCTGTATCAATTAAAGTTTGTAGTTTCGTCTCTGCTTTAACTAACTTATTATAGCTACTTGTTTGTACTTTCAATTTGAAGGATTCAGAAAGTTTTTCATATGCTGCTCTTGCCGTATTAATTTTTTCTTGATCTGTTAATTTCGTATTGTACTCACTTGGTAAAGTATTTAATTGTGTTTCAACTACTTTAATCGGAGCGTATTCTAGTAGTTTATCTTCTAAAATCTTTAATTCATTGATATTTGTTACGTTTGCCTTTTGTACTTCATCTAGTTTATCGTAACTCGTTCTAATATTTTTGATTGTTGCTTCATTACTAAAATTAACTGCTTCTACAGTAGGCAACTTGGTAATATTGTTTACTACCGTATTTATCGCTTCAAACCATGTGATTTTTGCTTCTGCAGCTGTTAATTTTGAAATATTCGTTACATCTTTTTTCAGCGTAGTCGATAAAGCGTTATACGCTGCTTTAACTTCTTTTATTTTGGCTTTGTCTTCTAAAACAACTAACTGCGCCTCTTTTAATTCATTAATTAAAGCAATGACATCCGCTACTTTTTTATTATTTTTCAAAATAACCATTTGAGTTTTAATCGCCGTTAGTTTATCCGTATTTGAAATTATTAATTTACTTGCTTCATCTAATTCTACAATCAATAAATCAATTGCAGTAATTTGCTCTTCATCAGCTAATTGTAAGTTTTCAACGGTTGGTAAGACATCAATTTTCACTTCAATTTCTTTAATTTTCTCATTTAACAATTCATTGATTTTTGCTAGAACTTGAAGGAAAAGCTCACGATTTTCAATTAAATTTTGATAATTTTCTTCAAGCCCCATATATTTTTCTTTTAATTTTAATATGTTTTTCAAATCATTCTTTAGCGTTATTTCACTCACTTCAGGCAATTTTGCAAAATCAACCGCTAATTGTTCAGCAGTTTTAAAAAAATCGTATTTTTCTTTTAAATCATAATATTTTTCAATATTTGTAAATGTTCTTTGTTGTTTCTTCGTAGTATTTTCAACTGCTTCAACAGTGTTCGCTATTTCCTTCCAATTTTCAGAAGTAATTGTTTCTGGTAAGCTAGCAAGCAATGGGTTAATTACCTCACCTATCGCCTCGTTCATTTGTTGTTCAGCTGCATTAATTGTTTCTTGTTCGATTCCAAACGTAGCCATCAATTCCATCTGGTTATCATATGCTTCTTGTACTTTATTATTTGCTAAAAATAGTTCTTTCCATTTCCCCGCACTATTAATATAAGCTAGTTGCATCGTGATTTCATCGCGGTTTACTGACGGGAATGAATCTCCAGACCATCCACCACCTAACTCAGCCCCATAACCAACTGTAAATTGAACGGACATTACGTCATCTTCTTGTAAATAACTATCTGAGAAACCAACATTTGGAAATACATTATTCAGTTTATACATCCAACCTGACATATAGTTGAAATCAAATTCTCCTAGTGACTCTTCGTGTTCTGACGGATCAATATCATAAGCCAAATCTTCAATCTCTTTTGGAATATTTACACCTGCATCATAAATAGAACCTTGTTTTTTTGAAATAGATGATAAGTAGAAACCACTTTCTAATGAGCCCGTATTAGAATACGTAAATCCTTGATTTGATAATTGATTATCTAAAATCTGAGCGGCATTTTGCCCTTTATAAATCGGCATTCTCGTCGGTTCAACAATATAACCTAAGCCAACTGTAAATGCATCAAGTGAGAAAACATAGTCACCTATGTTCTCTCCATCTTCTGCATCTAATTTGATAATTGTATAATCGTTAGAAATGACTTCATCGCCATTTACTGTAATATTTATCTTATTTTCACCTAGCGATAGATTTAATGTATAACTCGTTTTTTCATTATCATCCCAATTTACTGCTACTGCTTTCGAATTATTCGTTATATTAATGTCATTTATACTAATTTTGTCGCCATTCGCATCCTTCGCCCAAATATCAAAAGTTAAACGATCGGATTTAGTCGTACGATCGACTAAAGTTGTTTTAAAAGAATTTGCTTCATTTACAGAAGCTGTATTTGCACTAACAGTGAGTGGATTAATTGCTGTTAATGAATACGATAAAACTAATAGTAATGCTAAAAAGAATGCGCCACCTTTTCTCAATATCGTTTGAAACATTTTCTTATCCCCTTAGTAGACAGTTACTTTTACATAACTACTTGTATTATTTAAACGATCTTTAATTCTAATTTTTAATACAGTTTTTTTCTTTTGCTTCTTAATTTTCAGACTATACTTCCCTTTAGATGATACTTTTGCTGAAGCTACTTTTTTTCCAGCATTCGTATAAACTGTAATTGTTGTTGATTTTGTAGCTGTTCCAGAAATCTTAGTCGTTTTAGTAGTCACTTTATTTACTTTCGGTTTAGCTAATGTTTTTGATGCAATTACCGTTACTTTTTTTGCTTTACTTACGTTATTCAAGCTATCTTTCGTTACTAATTCAATTACTGTTCCTTTTTTCTGAGCAGCTATTTTAATTGAATATGCTCCTTTTGATGACACTTTCGCTGTACCTATTTTCTTGCCTTTTACAGTCGCTGTAATCGTTGTTGCTTTCGTCGCTGTTCCTGTAATTACTACTGATTTCGCTCCTACCGTATTTGCTTTCGGTGTCGCTAATGTTTTTGATGCAACTACCGTTACTTTTTTTGCTTTACTTACGTTATTCAGGCTATCTTTTATTACTAATTCAATTACTGTTCCTTTTTTCTGAGCAGCTATTTTAATTGAATATGCTCCTTTTGATGACACTTTCGCTGTACCTATTTTCTTGCCTGTTACAGTCGCTGTAATCGTTGTTGCTTTCGTCGCTGTTCCTGTAATTACTACTGACTTCGCTCCTACCGTATTCGCTTTCGGTGTCGCTAATGTTTTAGATGTTTCAACTGTAATCGTTTTTGTAGCGTCCGAAGTTTTAACGACTAACTTCGTGCCTGCTTTTTGCTTCTCTATTTTCAGCGAGAAAATTCCTTTATTTGTCGCTGTAGTAGTACTTAGTTTTTCACCACCACTGTAAACAGTTACTGTTTCATTTGGTAAAGTTGTTCCAGAAATAGTTGTTGCACTATTTTTCACTGTATTTACTTTTAGTTTTTCATCATTTTTCAATAATTCTAATTTTAATTCAGCTTGCACTAACTTATTGTATGTTGTAACAAGTGTCTGCTGCTTCATAGTACTTACATCATAAGCTGTTCTTACTACTTGAATCAGTTCTTCATCAGCTAATGTTAATTGATCCACTGCTGGAATTTTTTTGATTTCATCCATAATTTGTTGTGCAGATTTTACATCTATTTCTTCACCTTCAACAACTGCAAATGCTTTTTCGACTTTTAGTAATTTACTATAATTTGAAATATACATTTTTTGTTTTACGCTCAATGAATTGTAATACGTACGAGCCTGTGCAATGATTGATTGATGCTGCAAGGTGATTGTATTTTCTACTGGTAATTCATCAATAATAGCAATCATTTTTTGAGCAATTTCCTCATCATTAATCGTATCTTCACCACTATTAAGTATTTTATCCAGTTGCATTTCTGCATCTAATAATTTGCCATAGTTCACTATATTTAATTGCTCTTTTACCGTTAATTGAGTATAAGCTGCTCGAATAGTTTCAATCACCAATGCATCTTTTTCACTAATTGTTGTTGGTAAATTACTAATTAACGTAATTACTTCATTCGTTAATGCATTTTCATCTACCCATTTTGCAAAATATTTTTTATTTGAACTGCTACCCTTTTCAATTAAAGTAATCGCTTTACCTACAAATTCTGCATTGTCGTACCAACCTACGAAAGTATAACCTTCTCTTTCAATGTCTTTGCTCGTTGGTAAAACTGTTTGTTCAGTTGCTACATAATGATTTATTACTTCGCCAGTAAATTTACCTGCGTTTAATTCATACGTAATATTGTAATTATTCTCACCAAATTGTGCATATAATGTAATATCCTGTTCTGGAATAACTAACACTTCCGTAGGTAGATATACGGCTCCGCTTCCATCTTCTTTTGAATTCCATGTTATAACTTTTTCATTTGAAGTTGGTGAACTTACAGGGATTTTAATCGTTGCATAAGGTGAAAGTTCTTTTGTACTTTCTTCACCTTTCGTATTAAAAATAACTTTTTGTTTTTTAGCTACGGTTGCTTTATATTGCCCAGCACTTTGATCGGTCATATCATACAATGACTTTTGCTTTTGTACGAAACGGTCGTATGCTATTAATCCATATAGTGCTTGATCAGTTGCCATGGCATTTACGCCTGTACCTGAACCGCCACCTCCATCATAACCGCTCGTAATATGCTTAAATCCTGATACTTCAGGTGAAGAACCAGAACCTTCTGAAAAGAAAGTTAGGAGCATATCAATCATATTATCTGTTGATACACCATCATTTACTCCAGCTTGTTGATTGAATAAAGCCGTTTCACCAATTGTTGGTAAATTAACGCTCTTCGTTTTCGGATCAATATTCAGTGCTGCTAAAGCGACAATTACTTGGGAAGTACTTTCCGCATTTACATTACCAAAGGCATTAAAACCACCACCCGGTTTTTGCATGGCAGACATTGCTAATATTGCTCTTTCTACAGCCTTTTTAAAATCAATATATGTTGTATTAATTGTTGAATTTGGATACTTTGTTTCATCTAAATAGTATGGAGCAAGTGCTTGTAATGCCATACCTGTAATATCTGGGTCAGGATTTTTCCCTGAAAGTGCCCACCCACCTTTTACTCCTTCTGTTGTTGTAATTTCTTTTCCAATAATATAATCAATCATTTTACCGACTGTGTTTATATCCCCTTCGCTAAATATAGAAGGTGTTTCTGGAAACTGATAACCAGCTGTATTTAAGGCGATTATCTCCCAAATTGGACCATTAATTCCCTGACGAGATGAAAATTTATGCGATTGAGCTAGTCGGTCAACGAAATCATAACCTGCAATATTTGTAATCGGAATACCTAATGAAGTCATCGATAAAGTTAATCTAGACCATTCTGTTGATTTATTTTTATCTAGTACACCTGATTTCCCAACTACATACGTATTAATTCCTTCTACATAGTTTGAGAAATAATCTTTCGGAATATAATTTATGTAATCGCTTCCTGTATACATTCCTCTTAATAAGCCCATCACAGACCATTCACCGTAAGTAGAGCCCATCTTCGGCTCCTTAACAGTTTCTAAAATATAGCGTGAAGCTGCATTAATATAAAACCTTTGATTTGGTTTTTCATCATTCCAAAAACGTAAAACCAAATTATTGTATTCTTCATTTGGATTGTAAGCTTTAGCAGATGCTTCTTGTTCTTGCCCCATGTACGGAAAAATTAATGATAGTGTTAATAAAAATGTCATTATTATTGCTACAAACTTTTTCATAATATCCCCCCCATTTTCTGGTTTTTCACCTTCTAGAAACAAAAAAGCACCAATCATAAGTGATTGGTGCTATGGTATATTCAATTATTAGGTATAATTAAAAAGCCACATTACCCTAATCCCAGAAGGTATGATCATGTACAAATAATGGCAAGTTTCCTGACTTAAGATTATATGCATACTTACCTTCCCAGTTTTCACCAGTGGTTTGCAAAGTATACAAATCTATTTACAGTGGCCGGACCGTTTAGGATTTCCACCTAATTCCTTTTACGCTAGATTAATAGACACCATTATTTTCTATTCAATTGTTTTACATGTTCTAATAAAAGTATAAAGTATGAATGTTCATTAAACAATTAATTTTCTGAAAAAACAACTCTAGTCACACTCTTTATTTTTAAATCAATGTTTTTTGCTAATTAAATACCAAAAAACATACCATATCATTCACTATGTTCTTTAGTATCTCTTTCCTTACTCTTCTACTTTTATTTCCGTAAAAAAGATTTCCAAATTCGTGCAATTTACACAGTTCAAGGCTTGAGCATTCCCAAACATGAACTATCCCCCAAATATTGGACACTATCAAACAACGGGAGATGCAGTTTTTCTATGGTCAAACTGAGTCCACAAGAAAAATCACTGGCAGTTCAACTTTATTTAACAGGAAATGAACGTGCTAGAACGGTGGCGAAGAATCTAGGTGAAACTGTATGAACATAATCATGTAGACGTATTTGTGAAAATAGAGACATTACACGAAGCAGTTTAAACTAGATATGCTTCACTACATAACTGAACACGGTACATTCTTCTATGAAGCAGCTGCATTTTTTAAAATTGCAGCTGCTTCAACTATACAGAATTGGAAAAACATTTCGATGCATAAGGAGAAGATGCCCTTCAGCCAATTATAAAGCGCTAGTGTTTTATGAATTAAGACTAAAATACTCGGTGAAGGCACTCATGAAATTCGCTGGCATTACCAAATGAAGCAGTACCGTCTCAAACTTATTTCTAGAGAGTTTGTACAAAATATGTCTCGTAAAGGCAACTGTTATGACAATGCGGTGATGAAGAATTTCTTTGGCATTTTAAAGTCTGAATTCCTTTTTCATAAAGAATTTGAAAGTATGGATTATTTTATTGTTGAGCCAGAAAAATTTATCCACTACTATAATACAAACGAATTAAAGCAAAGCTCACAATAAGCCTGGTCCAATACCGAACTCACTTCGAACACGCTGTCTAAGAAAATACATATGTCTAAATTTTGTGGATCACTTTAAATTGGATTTTGCATGTTTATTTGTATAGCTTTTATGGAAAATAGTATAGAACCATTTTCATCACTTCTATTTGCCACTATTTGCTGAAATTAAAAACTGCACATCTAATGAATGGACTATGCCATTCATCAGTGTGCAGTACAAGTATGTGATTTTGTTTTATTGAGCTCAGATTTTCTATATTTCTATCTAAGTCTAGCATTATTTATTATGATTTATGTTGTCGTTTATATTTTTTTGCTCTAAAGAAAAAAGTAAAAATCGCTAAAATAA
>JAGHSJ010000415.1 GCA_018065935.1 Candidatus Kurthia equi | reverse complement strand
TCTTTAGCAGATATTATTATCTGCTATTTTTTTTTGTATTCTTTAGCTATACTTATGTAAAATTATAATAAGGGAGTTTTTCGATGAATAATAAAACAATAGCTTTTATAGGCACAGGTGTTATGGGCACAAGTATTGTCCGTCATTTATTAAATGCAAGTTATGAAGTACATATTTTTACAAGAACAGCAGAAAAAGCGCAACTACTAATCGAAGAAGGGGCAGTTTGGCATGATACGGCTGCAGCAGCTAGTGAAAATGCGGATATTATTTTTACAATGGTCGGTTATCCATCTGATGTAGAAGAAGTTTATTTTGGGGAAACGGGTATTTTTAAAACGGCAAAATCTCATGCGATTGTAGTTGATATGACTACATCACAACCAACATTGGCAAAAAAAATTAGGGCATTCGCTAAGGAAAAAGAAATTGATTCATTAGATGCACCTGTATCTGGTGGAGACGTTGGTGCTAAAAATGGTACATTGTCAATTATGGTCGGTGGAGAAAAAGATGTATTTGAAAAAATGAAGCCTATTTTCGACGTTTTTGGCCAAAATATTGTGTACCAAGGTGAAGCAGGGGCAGGACAACACACAAAAATGTGTAATCAAATTGCGATCGCGACAAATATGATTGGTGTAGCCGAGGCTTTAGTTTATGGTAAAAAAGCAGGATTAGATTTAGAAACTGTTTTAAAATCAATTGAAGCAGGTGCAGCTGGGTCGTGGTCTCTGAGTAATTTAGGACCACGTATGATGAAAGGTGATCAGGCACCAGGTTTTTATATTAAACATTTCTTGAAAGATATGAGAATTGCTTTAGAAGAAGCTGAACAAATGGGTATCCATTTACCAGGATTAGAGTTAGCGAAGAAAATGTATGATGAGTTATCAGCTCAGGGCTTTGATGACAACGGCACACAGTCTTTAATTGCGTATTACAACTAACATATTAAAATAGCGGAAGAGCGAGGTGTGGATCTATTCTTCCTTGCTCTTTTTAATTACACCATAGGTAGGAGTCATGCGTAATAGATGATTTCTACTTTTTCTATGCCTAAATTATTACAAGGAATTACAGAGAAGTTTTGTTTTTTTTAAAAAGAATCTGCCAATTTAATTAATTTGTGTGTAAAATGAAATGGTAATCCTTTTAAAGTATTAAATGTAAAATTTTGTATCGGAGGGGGACGTAATAGAAAAGTCTAAACGGAAGAATAATTCCTCGTGGGCCATTTATTTGTCATTACCTGTCTTATCATGGGCGTTCTATGATTTTGCTAACACTATCTTTTCATCGAATATCATTACGGTGTTTTTTCCTTTTTATATGGATGAAACACTAGGAACAAACGCTGAGAAGCAACAGCTTGCCAGCACATTTATTTCATATGCCAATGCATTAGCGAGTATTTTCTTAGTGATATTTTCTCCACTTTTCGGCGTATGGATTGACCAAACCGGCTACAAAAAGAAAATGATTGTTTGGTTTGCTTCATTCTCTATCTTCTTCACCTTTTTAATGGGGATATTTGGAGGAATTGATTTTAATCAATCTATCGCCGGAATTCCATTAAGTTTATTTTTAGTTGTTATTAGTTTTGTTATTGCAAAATTCTTCTATAATTCAAGTCTCATATTTTATGATGCGATGATGCCAGATTTAGGTAAACCAAAAGATATGCCACTTATTTCTGGATTTGGTGTAGCCATTGGTTATTTAGGAACAATTATGGGATTAGTCGTTTATGTCTTAGTAAGTGATGGTGGCTATCATAAAGCATTCATCCCAACTGCCATTTTGTACTTACTTTTCTCATTGCCTTTATTTTTTGTAAATAAAGATCGTGTCATCCCAAAAGAACAACGTGCAAAAGTCCATTTTCTTACTGGCTATAAGGAAATTCTAATGACGTTTAAAGAAATGAAAAAGTATAAAACCATTTTTAAATTTATGATTGCGTATTTTTTTATTAATGATGCGCTCGCTACAACTATTGCGATGATGGCCGTTTATGCGACTGTTGTTCTTTCATTTACCTCGGGACAATTTATTTTATTATATTTAGTCTCGACCGTATCTGCGATTATCGGGTCCTTTATTTTTGGATATATTACGCGTGCTATTGGAGCAAAAAAATCTGTATCAATCGTTGCGGTGATTATGATTGTTGCGTTAATTATTGCAGCAGCCACCCCATTCCAAGGTCTATTTTGGCTAGCAGGTAGCATGTTTGGGATTTCACTTGGGGCGATGTGGGTGACATCAAGAACCTATATTGTTGAACTTTCACCACCTGAAAAACAAGGGCAGTTTTTTGGCTTATTCGCCTTTTCAGGGAAAGTTTCTTCTATTATTGGTCCTGCCATTTATGGCTCTATCACTTTTGCATTACGTGCACATGGCCCCTTAGCAAGTCGTATTGCATTATTATCCCTAGTTGCCATGACGATTTTTGGGCTGATTGTTCACATAAGTGGCAAGAAAAACATATAGCTTAATACTATTGGACTAGTAGCTGGTATGGTACAATAGATTTAATATAACGGTATATGGGGGACGACAATGATGGACTCAAAAGGAATTTTATTAGAAAGTGGTACAAATGAGCTTGAGATAGTTGAGTTTGAAGTAGGAAATAATAAATTTGGTATTAATGTAATTAAGGTGAAGGAAATTATTCAACCAATCCCAGTGACATTTATTCCACATTCACACCCATTTGTAGAGGGGATTGTACAATTACGTGGTGAGGTATTACCAGTAGTTGATATGAGTCGTGTTTTAGGTATTTCAACTGAACAAAGAAATAGCCAGCATAAATATATTGTTGCAGAATTCAATAAACAACGTGTTGTTTTTCATGTTGATAATGTGTCAATGATTCATCGTATATCTTGGGAACAAATTGAAAAACCTTCTGAAATGTACCAAAACGGCACATCTCAGGTTATTGGTGTAATTAAACGAGATGATGTCATGTTACTCTTACTTGATTTTGAGAGAATCATCTTAGAAATTAATCCAGATACAGGGATTAGTGTGGAATCAGTTAAAAAATTAGGGACACGTAAACGTTCTGAAAAACGTATTTTAATTGCCGAGGACTCTCCTTTGCTTCGTAAGTTGTTAAATGATACGATGAGTGAAGCGGGTTACGTAAATGTAGAATTTTTTGAAAATGGTAAGGATGCTTACAATTATTTAGAAATGACTGCTGAAAGAGGTGCAATTGAAGATACAATTCAATTAGTTGTAACAGATATTGAAATGCCACAAATGGATGGTCACCATCTAACGAAAAAAATTAAAGGAAATCCGAAGTTATCGATTTTACCGGTTGTGATTTTCTCTAGTTTAATTACAGATGATTTAAAACATAAAGGTGATCAAGTTGGAGCAAATGCTCAAATTAGCAAACCAGAAATCGCAGAATTAATTCAGTTCGTCGATCAATATATTCTTTAAAAAAAACCGGAAAACAGTTGTTGTTTTCCGGTTTTTCCTTAATGACCATAGAAATAGCTTGAACTATGTAAATAAGGTGTTGATTTTTTAGCTGCAGGCTGTGATTTAACTTTTACATATTCTTTCTTTTGACTCGGTTCCTGTCCTACAAAATCAATTAAAATTTCTTTAGCACGATTCAAACTCATCCGTCTAATCGGGTTTCGATAGGAATCATCTAGATGGCCCAAATGTGGTAATAATTTAAAATCATTTTTTTCGGGTAGTGTATGAAAGTAGTAATCCGCACAAGAAATAAGTACAGATGATTGTTGTTGACTTAATCTAGGGTTATTTACGAAGTGGAGTCCGATTTTCTTTGCACGCTTTTGTGAAATTAATTTTTCAAGGGCATTTTTTTTTAATGAGTATAAAAAACGATTATCTAATGCTGTCTTTGCGTGTTTATTTACAGAATAAATGGCTTGCGCAAGAAGCGTAAGGGGATATTTTTCAGTCATTAGAACCCACCTTTTCAAATTTTATTATTATATTATATATGTTCCTTGAATATTCAGACCATTTAATATGTTATCTATAAAATAGCATATTAACTAACGACGGTAAAGTATATAAAAATTAAAATTCAAAGGATGTGATGTTATGACAAAAGAAAAACTAGCGATTATTGATATAGGTTCAAATACGATTCGTTTAGTTATTTATCAATACTCACAAATTAGTGGTTTAAAAGAGTTAGAAAATATTAAAGCTGTGGCTCGTTTAAGAAATCAAATTAATGAAGAGGGTATATTGCAGGAACAGGGAATAGCTGTTTTAGAAAAACTGTTAAACTCTTTTCAAGAAATGCTTTCAGATTATGGCGTAACAAGAGTAAGAGCCGTTGCAACTGCCTCTATTCGACAAGCAAAAAATGGTGAAGAGATTATTCAGCGTATGCTAAATAACACAGGCATCGAAATAGAACTATTATCTGAAGAGCAAGAGGCTTATTATGGCTATTTTGCTGTAGCGCATACAACATCAACACCATCTGCAGTCACAATTGATATGGGTGGAGGCAGTACCGAAATTACGTATTTTAAAAATAAAGAGTTACAGAAATCTGTTAGCTTACCTTTTGGCTCTGTATCATTGAAGCAACAATTTATGGCTAATGATACAATGAAACCAGAAGAACATAAGAAAGTGTATGAATTTGCCAAGCAACAATTCGCAGCGATTCCTTGGCTTGGAAATTTAAAGATTCCTGTTGTAGGAATTGGTGGAAGCGCACGAAATATGGCAAAGATGGATCAAAGTCGAAAAAAATACCCATTAACAGGTGTCCATCAATATCGGATGTCAAAAAAAGACTTTGAAGAAATTAATGCAGAGTTATCCACTTTAAGTTTTGCAGAATTAAAAAAACTGGATGGTTTATCTTCAGATCGAGCAGATATCATCGCACCAGTTGCCGAAGTGTTTAATGCCTTGATGAATACGGTCGGTAGTCAGAAATTTCAGTTCAGTCGCAAAGGTTTAAGGGAAGGCCTTGTCATGGAAGAAATTTTAGAAAATCATCCCAAGGCTTTCAATCGTTTAGACGTTTTTCAATCAAGTGCAAACTATTTAGCTTCGGAATTTGGAAAAACAGAGCAACAAATTACACATCATGCCAAGCTTGCAGAGATGCTCTATGAAAAATTATGCATAGAAAAAATTTGGACGTATTCTGAGGAAGAAATCGCCATATTAAAACAAGGTGCAAAAGTGTATTTAATCGGTGAATACTTAGAGCAGGATGCGGCAAGTCAGCACACATTTTATTTATTATCCAACCGTTCAATTGATGGCTTAAATCATAAAGAACGTGTACGTTTAGCACTAATCGCATCTTATAAAAATAAAGAGAATTTCTACGCCTTCTTAAAACCTTTTGAAGATTGGTTTAGCAAGGAAGAAATTCAGTCGCTTATTCGTTTAGGTGGATTATTAAAATTAATGTATGCATTAGATGCCTCCAAAAGAAGCATAGTGAGTGATGTGGAATTAACGTTTAATAAAGAGCAAAATACAATTGAATTAACCATCAAGACAAAGGGATATCCCTTAGTAGAATCTTATCAAGGCAATCGTCAGAAAAAACATTTTGAGAGAATTATTAAGAAAGATGTAATTTTACATTTTGTTTAGGGGGAGATTGGAATGACAGATGAACAGTTAAGAGAGATTACGAAACCCGAGTATTATAATAATCGGGAGTTAAGTTGGTTAGCATTTAATGAACGTGTTTTACAAGAGGGAGAGGATGAAAGAAATCCTCTACTAGAACGATTGCGCTTTATTGCTATATTTAGTTCGAACTTAGATGAATTTTATATGGTGCGTGTAGCAGGACTACAAGATCAGGTTCGTGCGGGTTTTTATAAGCCTGAAAATAAAGCAGGACTTACACCAAAAGAACAGTTGGCAGCAATCGAAGAAAAAACATTTGAACTTGTAAAACGTCAAATGAAGCTGTACCGCAAACTAACAAAAGAATGCTTACCAAAAGAAAATGTCTATATTCATGAGTTAGAAGACTTAAATGAAGAGCAATTGAAGTATGTGGGAGATTATTTTGAAGAAATTATTTTCCCAGTACTCACACCAATTGCAGTGGATGCCTATCGTCCATTCCCAACATTACTTAGTAAATCGCATAACTTACTTGTAATGTTGACAGATAAATCTGCGGAAAAAGAATTCCGTAAAAAAGTGGCTATTGTTCAAGTACCATCTGTATTGCAACGCTATGTTCAACTACCTAGACGTGGAGAAAAAATCGAAGGTGTGTTAATCGAGGATATTATTACCTCTAAAGTTCACGAACTGTTTAAAGGCTTTCGTGTAGACTCTGTTCAGTCATTTCGCCTAACTCGTAACGCAGATTTAACGATTCATGAAGAAGGAGCTCGTGATTTATTAACTGAAATCGAAAAAGAATTAAAAAAACGTAAATGGGGTTCAGTTTCACGTGTAGAAATTAGAAAAGGTGAAATGAATCAACATGTGCTTAAATTTTTAATGGGTGAAATTGATGATTGGGATGCACAGTTATTTAATAGTAATGGTCCGCTAGATTTAACCTTCTTATTTGGTTTTGCCAAAGTGGTGGGGGATATGCGCGAGGACCTACAATTTGAAAATTTCATTCCTCAAGTTCCACAGGATTTAACATCCGATGAAAATATTTTTGTGAAAGCATTGAAGCAAGATGTGTTACTCCATCATCCATATGAATCATTTACACCTGTCATTGATTTTGTGACAGAAGCAGCCAAAGATCCAAGTGTACTGGCTATTAAGCAAACGCTGTACCGTGTTAGTGGCAATTCACCAGTTATTAAGGCATTGAAGCTAGCCGCTGAAAACGGCAAGCAAGTAACCGTCCTAGTTGAACTGAAGGCGCGCTTTGATGAGGAAAATAATGTACATTGGGCGAAGGAATTAGAGCAAGCTGGATGCCTCGTTATTTACGGCATGCACAATTTAAAAACCCATTCTAAAATCACATTAGTTGTAAGAAAAAGAAATGGTCGCATTGAGCGCTTCATTCATTTAGGAACAGGAAATTACAATGATGCTACCGCAAAAATTTATACTGATTTCGGAATTATTACAACGAAGAAAAAATTAGGGATTGATGCAACAAATTTCTTTAATTATTTGAGTGGTTATACGGAAAAACCTAAGTATCATCATTTAGTTGTATCTCCTTATGATATTCGAGATGAGATTATTCGTTTAATTGATGTAGAAATCGAGTATCATAAACTTCATGGAAATGGGGCAATTAAAGCGAAGATGAACGCGTTAACTGATAAAGAATTAATTATGAAATTCTTTGAAGCATCTATGGCAGGTGTGAAGGTTGATTTAATCATTCGTGGAATTTGCTGTCTACGCCCAGGAGTCAAAGGGGTCAGCGAAAATATTACGGTTACAAGTATTGTAGGGAGATTTTTAGAGCATACACGTATTTATTGGTTCCACCATAATGGAGAAAATAAAGTGTATCTATCTTCAGCAGATTTAATGACACGTAATATGGTACGTCGTGTAGAAATTTTATTCCCTATTTTTGAGACAGCTATAAAAAATCGAATTATGGATATTTTTAATCTGCAATTATCCGATAATAGTAGAGCAAGAGTGCTAGATTCAGATGGTTCTTATCACTATAAGACTGTAGAGAAGGATGCAGAAATAATTGATAGCCAAGCGATATTAGCTGCAGAAGCACATTTAATTGTAGAAGTAGAAGAATAACAAAAGAAATGCCCCTTATGTAAATTCCATCTTGCAAATTTTGTGAGTGGAAGAACTAAGGGGCTTTTTTTGTGTAAAAAAATGGGATATGGTAAAATGAATAGAAATGAATGAGTGTTCATTTTTCAAGGACAAGGGGGATGGAAAATGTTAAATGAAAAAGTAGTGATTGTGACAGGCGGTTCAAATGGGATGGGCAAATATATGGCGAAAAATTTTGCTGAAAATGGCGCAAATGTGGTGATTACAGGAAGAGATTTGGAACGTTTACAGGCCGCCCAAAAAGAAATTTCTGAACTGACAACGGGGACAGTTGAGATTTTTCAAATGGATGTACGTGTCATTGAACATATTGATGCCATGATTTCATTTACGATTGAAAAGTTTGGAACAATTACCACATTGGTTAATAATGCAGCAGGTAATTTTATGGTGCGCGCAGAAGATTTATCACCGAATGGTTGGAAATCAGTGATCGATATCGTCTTAAATGGCACATTTTACTGCTCACAGGCTGTGGCAAAATATTGGATTGAACATAAAATTAAAGGAACTATTTTAAATATGGTAGCCACTTATGCATGGCAAGCGGGTGCTGGTGTTGTACATTCCGCTGCAGCAAAGGCAGGCGTTTTATCGCTTACGCGAACGCTGGCAGTGGAATGGGGAAGCGCGTACGGTATACGTGTCAATGCTATCGCACCAGGGCCGATTGATCGTACAGGTGGAGCAGAAAAGCTGTGGGAATCGGAAGAGGCAGCGAAACGTACACTCCAATCAGTTCCATTACATCGCTTGGGTGAACCGGAAGAAATTGCCGATTTAGCAGCCTTTATTATTTCAGATAAAGCAGCCTATATGAATGGAGAATGTGTGACATTAGATGGTGGTCAGTGGCTTAATTCAAATCCTTTTTAATCTCAATTTTCATCAATATATGAAACACTTTTTCTTGGATGATGGAGAGGTAAGTAGCCTAAAATAGAGTGTACTATTTTTAAATATAAAATGTTTTTTCTTGAAGAATAAGCGCTTAGTTAGTCGCTTGTTTATGAGAAGTACAAAGGGCTGTGCATAGAATTCTTAATAAGCTATGTGTTATGATTAAACATATGAAATACTCTATTTTTTAAATAGAAAAGGAGTAGAATTCTATGATTTCAATTAATAGCCAAGAGCTACTAGATATGCCGATTCATGACTTTATCATTCCATCAGAAAAGGTTGCCCACGTACAGATAGGGAACAACGCAGAGCATGCTTTACTTGTATTAACCAAGACTGGCTATTCTTCGATTCCAGTGCTTGATTCTCAGTATCATTTTCATGGTTTAATAAGTATTCGTATGATTATGGATTCAATATTGGGGTTAGAACGTATTGAATATGAAAAATTAGAAGACTCAAATGTAACACATATTATGGATGAAAATATTGCCACTTTAAATATCAACGATACCTTTAAACGGGCCTTAGATTTAGTGATTAATCACGCTTTTTTGTGTGTAATCGACAATGAAGGCACATTTGTAGGTATAATGACGCGCCGGGTTATTTTGAAACAATTAAAGAAATACGTCTATCAACCAAAAGCGTAAAATGTAGTGCGAGAAGCCTTGATAGCAGGGCTTCTTTTATTTTTTAGATTGGAGGATTTAAATTGACTACGTCAGAAGCACAAATCATAAAAGTTTTAGCAGAAGAGGGAAATATGAGAAAGGCAGCAGAACGTTTATTTTTATCACAGCCTGCACTTTCGCAACGTCTGCAGTCGATTGAAAAAGATTGGGGTTCACAATTGTTTTTGCGTTCACAAAAGGGGCTGACTTCTACCCCAGCAGGTGAATTGGTGATTCAATTTGCGAATGAAATGGCGACACGTCGTGAGGAAGTATTTGAACAATTACAAGCGATGAATTCAAAGGTACATGGTACATTGAAAATTGCTTGTGCATCAATCGTTGGTCACACATGGCTTCCACAGGTTTTAAAGGATTATGTGAAGCAGTATCCTGATGCTAAAATCTCTTTAATAACTGGATGGTCTTCGGAAATCGTGAAAGCTTTATATGATGGTGAAGCGCATATTGGAATCGTTCGTGGTCATTCAGATTGGAAGGGAAGAAAAAAACATCTTTTTCGCGATACGCTTTATTTAGTGGATAAAGAAATAAAATCAATTGACGAAGTATTTGAAACAGAACGCCCATTTATTCAATTTAAAAGTGACTCCAACTATTATCAAGAAATTCAACAATGGTGGCAACGACATTTTTCATCGAATCCCAAGCATCAAATTACCGTCGATCAAATTGAAACTTGTAAGCAAATGGCGCTAAATGGGATTGGTTATGCTATTTTACCTTCAATTACTTTGACAGGTGAGGAAGACGTCAATCGTATTACATTAGCTAATGATGAAGAAAAATTTGAGTTAACACGTGATACTTGGTTGATTGGATATGACTCAAGTTTTGAATTACGTCAGGTAGCAGCCTTTGTCGATGTTGTACAAACTCATGCAGAATGCTTGTACGATTATTCAAAGAATAAGTGAGTTTGTCGATGAATTGGTGAAATATTCAAAAAACTAGTGTAATTTTCCGACAATTCAGTTACAATTAGTGCATGTTTTTATAAGGAGGAATTGTCGATGGAAAAGTTAAATGCACAACAAATCATTTCGTATTTAGGTAATGCAGTTAAAACAACTCCGGTGAAAGTTTTTATTAAAGGTACGGCTCTGTCTGAATTAAACTTTGGTGAAGATAGCCATGTATTTGGTGAAGGCAATTCAATTATTGTATTCGGTGATTGGTCTAAAATTTCACCCGTACTAGAAGAAAACAAAGCACAGATTGAAGATTACGTAGTCGAGCAAGATCGTCGTAACTCAGCTGTGCCTTTATTAGATACACGTGAGATTAATGCACGTATTGAACCAGGTACAACAATTCGCGATCAAGTAACAATTGGGGATAACGCGATTATTATGATGGGTAGTGTCATCAATATTGGTGCTGAAATCGGCGCACGTACGATGATTGATATGAATGCTGTATTAGGCGGTCGTGCTACAGTTGGTGAAGATTGTCATGTAGGCGCAGGTGCTGTATTAGCAGGTGTAATTGAGCCACCTAGCGCAGATCCAGTTGTAATTGAAGACAATGTATTAATTGGTGCAAATGCAGTTGTTTTAGAGGGTGTTCGCGTTGGTGAAGGCTCGGTTGTCGCAGCAGGCGCTATCGTAACAAAAGACGTGGCACCTTACTCTGTAGTGGCAGGAGTACCCGCACGCTTAATCAAAACAATTGATGAGAAAACAAAATCTAAAACTGAAATTATGCAAGAGCTTAGACAAATTTAAGAGGTGAATAACATGAAGTCGTTGGTTGAAATTCGAAGGGATTTGCATAAAATTCCTGAGATAGGCTTTCAAGAATTTAAAACACAGCGCTATTTGTTAGAAACCCTCCAGCCACTTATGACGCCATTTATGAAAATCATCCAATGGAAGACGGGATTAATTGTCCGAATTGAAGGTGTGAATCCAACATTTAAATTGGGATGGCGCACAGATATTGATGGGCTTCCAGTAGATGAGCAAACAGGTTTGGAATTCGCATCTGAGCATACTGGTTTTATGCATGCATGTGGTCATGATATACATATGACAATTGCTTTAGGTTTGGTGGAACGTTTTACAAAGGTTCAACCACAGCAGACAATGATTATTTTCTTTCAGCCAGCTGAAGAGGGACCAGGAGGCGCTGAACCGATGCTCGCGTGGGTAAAGGAAGCACATCCAGAATGGGTGCCAGATTATATGTTTGCTTGTCATATAGCACCTGAATATCCAGTGGGTACGGTAGCTACACGAGCAGGCATGTTGTTTGCCAATACCTCGGAATTATTCATTGATTTAAAAGGGGTTGGCGGACATGCGGCTTTCCCACATCAGACGAAGGATATGACGATTGCAGCCGCTAATTTAATCATGCAGCTTCAAACGATTGTGAGTCGCAATATCAATCCTTTAGAAGGCTCGGTTATTACGGTCGGAAAATTAACTTCAGGGACAGTGCAAAATGTCATTTCTGACTATGCACGTTTAGAGGGGACGATTCGTACCGTGACAGCTGATGCAATGGCTCGTATTAAAGAGCGAATTGAAGCGCTTTGTCGAGCGACTGAAATTGGCTTTGAATGTGAAGTAACAATTGATTATGGTGCGATGTACTATCAAGTATTTAACCAAGAAGCTAGTGCAAATGCGTTACTTTCTTATGCCAAAGAACAGGAGGGCATGATTAGTTACGAGTGCCCACCTGCTATGACAGGAGAAGATTTTGGATTCTTTCTAAAAGAGATACCTGGCGCAATGTTCTGGGCAGGTGCGAATACGGAATATGGTTTACATCATTCGAAAATTAATCCGGATGAATCCTTAATAGAAAAAAATGTAGCATTTGTTGAAGGCTTTTTACGTCAATTTGCATAAAGTTGTATACCATCTTAGAAAAGTGGAATTTCTAAGGTGGTTTTTTTAAACTATAAATTCATAAAAAAACATGTTTTAGTGCAAATGATTGATACGCTAAAAATTAAATTACTTCAAATAGAGTGTGTAAATGGATAATGATGGAACAAAAGAAGGAGGATAAGCGTTCTATTAGAAAATACTTTACAGAAATGAGGGGTTTAATGAGTAGAAAATGGATAGTTACGCTGTTTGTGCTTATTGGGTTTATTTTGACAGGAAGCTTTAGTTTCACTGAGGCAAATGCGACTTCTAGTATACATGTGAAGGTGACAACTGGGATTGTAGGTATACAAAAAGAAGGAAAAGCCATGCCTGTGGAGGTGGAACTGAAAAATAGTGGGGATGATTTTTCAGGAGATGTCGTAGTAAATGAAGTCTTTACTCTAAATGGTGGTGCAGGTATAGCACAGCCCGTTTCATTAAAAACAGGCGAAAAGAAAACCCTTCATTTTTTATTAGATCGTTACAGTATGGGGGATGGCAAATCCCGCGTTCAAATTTTTGAAGGCAATTATAAAAAAGGAAAAAAAATTTCATATACTGGAGATGGAGAAATCGCTTCACCATCGTTAACTACTGATGAAAGAGCGATTGTAAGTTTAAACTTACCAGCGAAGCAAGCCGATTTATTTAAAGTAGCGCTAGCAAATAGCAATGATTTTATGTATAAAAATAGTATGCACTTTATTGCTCCAACAGATTATCGAGATTTAGATGCGATTTCTATGCTATTTATTCAAGAAAATACGGTGAAAAATTGGTCAGATGCACAAAAGCATGCGCTCGCATTATGGGTTCAAAAAGGTGGTACGCTCTATGTACAAGGTAACGCTGTATTACCTGAAGAATTAGAAGTTTTTCAACCACTAATATTTTCTCAAAATGAGTCTACACTCTCGAATGAGCAGCTGAATGATTATTTTAAAACAGAAAAACAGACGTATGACATTCAAGTGAAGCAAGCGAGTTTAAATAGGGAAGCTCAGCTTTTAACAGGAGATGAACGTACACCGCTAATCGCACAAAAACAAGCAGGTGATGGATGGATTATTCAGTCAAGCTTTAATGAATTTGCTTCCAATCAGCCAGCCTTCACTAAAATGACAGCGGTTATTTTAGCGCAAGCGTATTCACAACCTAAAGAGTATATGGAAGATTTTTATAACCGCCTAGCGACAAGTACAGAAATATTTCCAGCCTTTCATTTTTCAGCTCAATTAATCGTTGCCATTTTATTTTTGTATGTATTACTGATTGCTCCTATACTTTATATCATTTTAAAAAGAAGAGATACGAGAGAATATGCGTGGTGGATTATCCCTCTAGGTGCAGTGATCATGTCGGTTTGTATATTTGTAGTAAATGCAAATGGTCGCCTATTTCATGCGAAAGTACAGCAAGCATCCGTAACAACGATTGGTGAACAGCAGGCATCTACTTATTTTTCACAGTCTGTATTAACGAATAAATCAGGAGATTTACAAATAGAAGCACCAGCAAATACGTACTTAATGCGTCATTTCCAAGTTACTAAAATGAATACAATAATGAATGAAGCCGTGTTCAAACAAACTACTGAGAAAAGTACACTTGATTTACGTGATTTACGTTATTGGGGTGTAGCCACAACTATAGGCAAAGTAGATAGTGAAGAACTCGGTAACTTCACAGTCAACCTAACGGCGGCGGATGCCTATTTACAAGGAGAAGTTACCAATAATTTAGCTTATGATATTCGCGAAGCCACAGTTTGGTCAGGCAAACAAACATATCAATTAGGGGATATAAAAAAAGGGCAGACCATTCAAGTAAAAGAAAAATTAAAAGAAAATTATTTAGTTCGTCCCATTAGTTTGAATAACAGTTCACCTCTTGAAAATCCAACCGATAAATCTCAATTAGCCACGTATCAGCACCAAAGTATTGAAGAAGCTGCGTTGGTGAATTTAGAATTGAAACAACAACCCATCATTAGTGGTTGGGTAGCGGATGAAATGCTAGCTACGGATTATAAAAATTTACTGACGAAGCAAGTGAATAAAAATTTAATTATGCAAAGTTTTCAACCAGTCATAAATTTAAAAGATGAATTTACGTTAAAAAATGAGCAATTTTCAGTTGATTTAGAAGATGTTGGAGCGGATAGTTATTATGAAACTGATACAGCTCAAGATAATTGGATTGTTACACAGGGGAACTATCGATTAACGTATCAGCTACCAACGAATTTTCCATTAGATAAGATTCATTGGAAGGAATTAAAATTTGTCTACAATCTTACACCACAGACTCAATTTTCTATTTATAATGTGTCACACCAGCAATATGAAACGCTAAAAACAGATAAAAACATCTTTAAGAAAAATGTGGAAGATTATATTTCAGCAACAGGTACAGTACAATTTAAACTAGATAAAGGCGTATCTGATGAGGAAGATATCATAGAAAAACCACTGCTTCAGTTGAAGGGAGTTAAGAAAAATGATTGAAATCAAAGGATTAGTAAAAAAGTATGGTAAATTTACTGCACTTAATCATTTAGATTTAACAATTGAAGCGGGGACTGTTTTTGGTTTTGTCGGTGCAAATGGTGCAGGAAAAACAACTACTTTCAATATGTTATCTACTTTAGTCGCTCCTACAGAGGGCGATGCAATAATTGCAGGGCATAGTATTCGAAATGAACCACAAGAGGTACGCAAGCATATTGGCTATATGCCTGATTTCTTTGGCGTATATGACCAGCTGAAAACAGCCGAGTATTTATCTTTTTTTGGTGCTAGCTATGGAATGAGTTCAAAGAAAATTCAATTACGTACGGAGGAAGTTTTACAGTTAGTTAATTTAGAGGATAAACAGGATGAGTACGTAGACGATTTATCCCGAGGGATGAAGCAGCGTCTTTGCTTGGCAAGGACACTGTTGCATAATCCAGATGTGCTCATTTTAGATGAACCAGCATCTGGTTTGGATCCACGTGCAAGAATTGAAATGCGCGATGTTCTTCATTCTCTGAAAGGGATGGGAAAAACGATTATTATTTCATCACATATTTTGCCTGAACTTGCTGAAATATGCGATGAAATTGGGGTGATTGAGCAAGGGAAATTAATTGCATCAGGTGATATCCGTACCATTCAAAAACAATTATCTGCAGACAAAATAATTGAGGTACAGCTTATTGCTGATGCATCACTTGAAGCAGCCCAAGCATTTTTTAGAGCACAGGGTTTTCCAACAGCTATAAATGACCAGCAACAATTAGTTATCAGTTTTGTTGGAGATGACGCTGAACTTCAACAGTTACTCCGTCAGGCGATTCTCCATGAGCTACCTATCATTCGGTTCAATGAAGTGAAGAAGGACTTAGAAGATGTATTCATGGCGATTACACAGGGGGTGAAATAAATGAAGGGTATACAAAATCCAGTGTTAAAAAAGGAATTAAAATTGAGATTCCGCTCGTTTAAAAGTTTCTCTGGGCTTTTATTTTATTTATTAACCCTGCTTATTTTTACAGGTGGTTTTTTCCTTGTCGCTACAGAGTTTAAAGGTAAGGGATTTATTACACCGGATATAAATATTACGTTCTTTACGATGCTTAGTTATGTGCAACTGGCATTAGTGTTATTTATTACACCTGCTTTAACAGCAGGGGCAATAAGTACGGAGCGCGAAAAGCAGACATTAAATATTTTGCTAACGACATCGCAAACATCATGGCAAATTATTTTTGGTAAATTGAGTTCCTCAATTGCTTATTTAGTCTTATTGTTATTTGCTGGTTTACCCATTTCAAGTTTGGTGTTCTTTTTCGGTGGTGTATCACCAGGTGATTTCTTGTTGGTATACGTCCTGCTTATGATTATGTTAATAGCACTCGCAAGTATAGGTATTATGGTATCTACGCTCATACGTAAAACCATTATTGCGATTGTTACCACATATGGTTTTATGTTGGTACTAACGGTATTAACCGCTTTTTTCGCTTTTATTAGTCTTAATTTTCAAGATATGACATCAGAAGCAGTAACGGAAACTATGCCATTTAGTTATATTATGCTCGCAATTAATCCATTTGTTCATCTTTCAAATGTCATTTTCCCAGAAGTATCAACAGGTATCACACAGTTAACGAATATAGATATGTCTTTATGGGGTACGTATATAGCATTTTATCTCATTATTACGGTTGTTACATTATCAATTGCAACGAGAAAAATTCGAGTAAATATGAAATAAGCGAAGTCGAACTAACTGCAATCGTTAGAAGTAGTTAGTTTTTTTTTTTTTTTTGTATTTTAATGAGGGGAAAGATAACTATTTGACATAATAGGGTGGATAGGATGGGGAGGTTTGGTCGTTGTTTATGTTTTATACGGTGTTTGTTTTTGGCGTACTTATGTTTTTTTTGAGTATAGTGTATTTGGTACTTGGATTCATCGAAAGATTTGATTCTTATTTCCAATTAATTTGTGGGATTTTTGTTTTTGCAGTGGGTGTATGCCTATTGTGCATCACTGTTCCGAATTTAAAAGAATTTATTCTAAGGGATTTTCAAAAAACAGTAGGTTCTTGTGTAGTAGATTATGCTATTGGAGGAAGAGAAAAACTTTCTTATGATATTACATTTGAAAATGGGGAGGTCTATTTCTTCGATGATGTTCCGTATTTAGAATCCTATGGGAAAAAGCATGTTTATTACTGTGAGGTGCAACACACGAAAAATAAAAGATTTGAAATTGATTATAAAATTTTTAATCAAAAGGGTGGGAGATTAATAGCACCTGAATACTAAAAGAAAGCATCTTACGCAATTGTTCATGCGCAAGATGCTTTTATTAATTAATTTGATTTACTGCCTATAATCGGTGAATTTTTCTGCCAAATGTAGGTAACAATGAAACAAAGTAAAAGAACGATGCTGCCTACAATAAATGGAATGATCATTTTAACATCAAATAACAGACCAGCAATCGGCGGGCCAATCATATTTCCAAGTGACATATATGAATTATTCATACCAGAGGCAAACCCCTGTTCTTTCCCTGCGGATAGTGAGATTAGTGTATTTACAGCTGGACGTATAAGTGTTGTTGCTGTTTGGAAAATAGTCGCTACAACAAGCACTAAGAAGAAACCACTAACAAAAATCATACAAAGCGTGAAGATTGCTGCAATAACTAAGCTGAATAGAATGACTTTCATCTCACCAAAGCGTTTGAAAATACGTTCAATGAATAGCCCTTGAACAATGACACCCATGAAACCACCAGCTGTTAAAATGATGGCGATTTGATTAGGGGTAAATAAAAATTTATACGTCAAAAACATCGATAAGGATGATTGGAAATTCGCGATTCCAAAAGTAAAGATAAAGACAACAAGTAAGAGGATGAAGTAAGGAACGCTAAAGGATGTTTTCAAATCCAATAAAATATTGCCACTGCCTTTTACATGCTCTTTCTTTGAAATGACTGGTTTGGTAGGAGGGAGTAAAAACATTGATAAAATTGCAGCTAGTATGGCGGCAATCCCTGCTACGTAGAAAGGGAAATGCAAGTTGACGTTTGATAATAGACCACCAATTCCTGGCCCAATCATGAAGCCGAGTGAAATAGCCGCTCCAAGTTGTCCCATTGCTTTTCCTCGTTGTTTTCCAGTCGTAATGTCTGCAACATATGCCATAATCGGAGGCATGATAAATGCAGAGCCTACACCAGTTAAAAAACGAAAAATAAATAATTCATATAAATGGTTGGCCATCCCAAATAAAATCATAAAAATACCATTAATAATTAGTCCAATAA
>JAGHSJ010000367.1 GCA_018065935.1 Candidatus Kurthia equi | reverse complement strand
TTCTAAAACATGCCCCTACCTTGCATTTATTTATGGATGCAAAAATGTATAGCCAAGTTAATAAACGCTTTGAAGCCGAGCTGGAGCAAGCCCATTATCAAGATGATGTAAGCCTATTGGCGATTGGAACTTTTGGATTTGCAGACAGTGGCATTGCAAAGATTGAAGAAATAGCTCTAGTGCCTTTAAATCAAACTTGGCTACCATTTGAGAGTTTAGGTGAAAAAGAACTCTTAGACACGCTCACAATGCAAAATAGATCATTTATTAAATGCCTGCGATATAACCTAAGTCCGAAAAGTCCAATTGCAAACGTATTGCTTACAGATACCAACCCACCAACGGCATTTTACTTGATCAATGATCAGACTGAAGATTCTTATATTGCTGAAGCAAAGGAATTGATTGCATCAAGTGAGTTCACTTCAATTCTGATCAATGTAGATCGGGACGTTGTGGACATACCACCACCTGAATATAAGCCATTGTTAGGCTATAACAATTACACTGACACCGCAGTTAATAATTAAGGATTCATACATGGATTACCAAGAACAGGAACAATTTAAAATTTTTACAGGCTTTGTCGCTTTTCTGATAGCTATTTTTTGCTTTCTAGTATGGAAAGGCTCAAGTGCAGTAGGTTTAGATTTTGCTACTGGGATGAAGTCTAGTCTTAGCTTAATTGCTTTGGTAGTGGCGCTTTACTTCGCTATCAAATGGGATATACCTAAAGCTATGCTTTACCCTACGGTAGCTGTTTTATTGGTTATCTGCTTATTTCCTGCATTGAATTATTATGCGCTTGAGGCTTCAGAAAAATCATTTAATCAAACGACTAATTTTCTTGGTCAACCAGTACAAGAATTTTCAGCAACCACAATTACCGTTATGTGGGGCATGTGGTATATGAAAGCGTTTTATATACTTGTAGCAGGCGTAATTGGAGTTGTTTTACAAAGAATTAGGTATCCTGAAGAAAATTATTTTTAAGCGTCCTAAGCAAAAAAAGCCAGTTCTATACTGGCTTTTTTAATACTTAAAATTATATTCCGATGCTTGGTCAAAACTGCAAGTATGCAGTCTTGTGTGCGAGAGTAAAAAAGTATCATACTGGGTTACTCTCAACCCTTTGATTTTACATAGTAAGACCTAAGCTAAAAAAATAAAGACTCATACTGAAGTAATCCAACATGACCTACTAAATTTTTTTAGAGTAATAAAGTTTCATACTTATATGAAGCTTTAGGCTCAATGAGTTAATTTCATCTTATAAGTCTTATAAAAATTAAATAAACACAAGATTACTTTGTAAGGCAGAAAACATTCTAAATTGGAATATTAATCGAATTAAAAGGATACTATTGAAAAATGAAAAAACTTATATTCTTGCTTTGTCTTTAATAACAGTCCAGTTATACGCTGCTGATAGTAATACTGCTTCTCCTGAACCTGTAATCACCTATAATGCTTCTGTTGCGAATTCAATTGATAATATTGCTGAAAAATTACGTGAATTTCAGAATAAAAATCCTAATGCTAGTGAAGCTGAATTAAATGAATATGCCGATTCTTTATTGAAAACAGAGGTAGTGTAAACTCCTGGGCGCTCATCCAGAGCTACAATTTCTTCTGTATATACCGATATGGACGGATATATAAATGGTTATCTAAATGCTCAAGAACAAGCACTTTATAATGCAAACCGAGCTAAGGGTTTACTATGTATTGCTAATGCCAAAACTGCTATAGATCTTACTAAAGCGAGATATGTAAATACTAGTTCAGTTATGCATAATGGAAATGGTGATGCATTTAGACATGCTGTTTGGAACTTTGGCATGACAATAGATGTGGGAGCCGATTTTGCAAAAAAATGGAGTGATGCACATGAGTTCGGTTCTACTGGACAGCCTGCAACAGAACGCTCTATGGATATTTATAATAACTCGATAGGTATCAGTTTAGGGAAAAACAATCCTACGACGCTTTTACAATCATCATTTGCGAATTTAACTCAAGCTCAAGTAAGGGCAGGAAGATTGAAAATCATATCAAATGGCAACTTGGTATGGTCAAATTCAGTCGGTGAAAAATAAAAAATTTAGGATTTATAAGGTGAAATGTCTATGACTTTTAATAAAGGTATTTTATTAGGTGTGGTGAGTATATTTATAGTGGCTTGCTCACCTATGGAAAAAGATAATGGAACTATCACCGTGAATAACAAAACTGATAGTCCCGTTTATAATGTTAATTTTAAGTATAAAACATCAAAAAGAGTAGATGTTATTGGTGATTTAGCACCGAATGCTTCATATAAATATCAAATACAGTATTCAGATACTGAGGATTCAATAAGTATTAATTATACGGACAAAGGTAAAAAACTTCATTCTGAGTCTGTAGTAGCATATTCTGCTAAAT
>JAGHSJ010000221.1 GCA_018065935.1 Candidatus Kurthia equi | reverse complement strand
CTATCTACCTAAAATCCACCGTTCGTTTGTAAATAACTTCAAAAAATTTATGAAGTGCATGAAGGATTGATACTTGGTTGTTGCTTTCTGACTTAACTTCTATTCACTTATTAACACTGGCTATATTACATTCACTTTATTATGGCGCTATTTGTTTTCTATATGCCATTCGTGAATTGTCATTGAATAAAAGAGAAGTGTTCGCTCTCGGCCGTTCAGTTGAAGCAAAGCCCATGAAAAACTTCGAATTGAGATTTTATTATTTAAAACCTATGAACAATTATTTTAGAAGTCCAAAATAAAAAAGCCTCCCTCAAATCATCATTTTCATGACAATCTAAGGAAGGCTTTTTGTACGCAAATTCTAGTCTTCTCTGCTACCCATGCCTGTATAGATTAGTAATAAACGAGCTAATTCCATTACGGCTGTTGCAGCTGCTGCTACATAAGTTAATGCGGCTGCAGTTAAAACTTTCTTCGCTTTTGATTCTTCATCGCGGTTAATTAAACCTAATGAATTCATTTGTTTCATTGCACGTTTTGATGCATCAAATTCCACTGGTAGTGTTACTACTTGGAACAGCACACCAATTGCTAAGAGAATAATACCTGCTAGCATTAAAGGCTGATATGTCGCAATCATACCAATCATGATGAAAATCCAAGATGCATTAGAAGATAAATTAGCTGCTGGAACTAATTTAGAACGCATTGTTAAAAATGCATAGGCTTCCTTGTCTTGAATCGCATGTCCACATTCATGAGCGGCTACAGCTGCTCCTGCAATAGAAGAGTTCATGTAATTATCTGCTGATAAACGAACTACTTTTGTCGTAGGATCATAGTGATCTGAAAGGACACCTTCAACTGCTTCTACACGAACATTGCTTAAACCATTTTGGTCAAGTATTGTTCTCGCTACTTGGGCACCTGTCATACCTAACTGTGTGTATTCTTTTGAATAACGCATATAGGTTTTTTTGACTTTGCGTTGTGCATATAGTGGTAATAGCATTAGAACGGCAAAATAAACGATATACATCGCTAATGACAAACTAATCATCCTTTCATGTTATACATAGTTTTATTTTAATGTTAATTATTATTCTGAGCAACTAATAACCTCTTTTTCATGACAAAAATTGCGAATAATAGGCTAGCAATGGATAACCAAAACGTAAAGTAACCAATTTCGTTCATATACTCATTCAACATCGAATAACGTGGCATTTGTTCATATACATAATCAATGAAATCATTGTGTAACGTCCAAATAGCGGTTAGGACTAAATGGATTGGTTTAAAGTCATACATAGGGATATACAATACACCTTGAACAGCCATTAGAAAATGACTACCTATGAGCATCCACCCTACCCAGCCTATCGAACCTAATTCATTTAAAGTTAATAAATTCATCACAACAGCCCATAAACCGTATTTCACTAATGTAACTAATGCTAATACTTCAAACATACGATAATGTTTACCGAATAGCCAACCGATAATTGCGATTGAGAAAAATAGAGTAGCTGTTGGACTGTCAGGTACAAAAATTAAAAAGATGGGTTTTGTATCCTCTAGCTGACTACCATACCAAATATAGCCGTAAATTGTCCCTAAAATATTTATTGCCAATAACGAAGCTAAAAATGATCTTGATGATAAAATGCACCATAGTTTATTGGTTAAAATTTTCATAGTTCCTCCATTAATATGTATTCAAAATTAAATAAAATGAAAAGAAAAGAACCAGCGAACTGGTTCTTTTCCATGCGACTATTCAGCTTTTAATTCAGAAATGAATTTCGCAAGCTTATCTAAATCTTCATCAGAACCTTTATATTGTGCTGGTGGCATTGTACCAACACCATCATGCGCAATTTTCACGATTTCATCAGCAGATAAGCCTATATCTGTCAATGCTGGACCTGCTCCACCTTGAAGCTTGTCACCATGACAGTTAATACATGATTGTTTGGAATACACTTCATAGCCTGGATCTGCCTGATCAATTTCAACCTGTTGTGTGATTTCCCCTTGACGTTTTGCAGCCGCCCAGTCATGATTTGCAACAGATTCCCATGTTAAGAATACCATAGCTGCAATTGCTAGTAACATAAATCCTACTGGTAATGGACGTTTTAGTGGTTTACGTTCTGGACCACGATCTAAGAATGGAGCTAACAGCAATGCACCAAATGCGATTCCTGGTATAACCATTGCACCGATTATATTATATGGTCCTGAAGCAAACTCATATTTTAATAGCTGGTATAAGAATAAGAAATACCAGTCTGGTAACGGGATATATGCTGTATTCGTTGGATCTGCTTGTCCTTCAAGTGGCGAAGGATGCGCTACTGTTAAAATTAAGTATCCGATTAAGAACACAGCTCCTACCATCCACTCTTTTAAAAGAAAGTCTGGCCAGAAGGGTTCATTTTTCCCTGGATACTCCGAATAGTCTGGGGGATACACTTTTTGTCCTTTTTTATCTTGAACACGTGAATCTCCGACAAACTTCATTCCTTTACCTTTGTGCATTTTGTCCCCTCCTTTGGAAGTTTCATAAGTGAGGTCTACAACGGACCTGAAATACCTTGTCTACGAATCATGATAAAGTGAGCCGCTAGCAACCCAAGCAAGCAGGCAGGTAAGAAGAATACATGAATTGCAAAGAATCGCGTCAGTGTTTGAGCACCGAGAATCGTGGAATCCCCTGCGAGTAGAATTTTAATTTGTTCACCTATCAATGGAACAGAGGCAGCAATTTCAATACCTACTTTAGTAGCAAATAATGCTTTCATATCCCATGGTAATAGATAACCTGTAAAGCCTAACCCAAGCATTACAGCAAAGATTAATACACCCACAATCCAGTTAAGCTCACGTGGTTTTTTATATGAACCAGTGAAGAAAACGCGGAGTGTATGTAGAAACATCATGACGATTACGAGTGATGCTCCCCAGTGATGCATCCCACGAATAATTTCGCCGGCACCAACTTCATTTTGCAAATAATAAACGGACTTCCATGCGTTTACAACATCCGGTACATAATACATCGTTAAGAACATACCAGATAAAATTTGGATAACTGTGACAAAGAAAGTTAAACCGCCAAAACAATATACGAATGCAGAAAAATGGTGGGCCGGATTAACATGCTCAGGAACTTCGTGGTCAGCGATGTCACGCCAAATTGGTGTAATATCAAGTCGCTCATCGACCCAATCATAAATTTTATTAAGCACTTTACTCTACCCCCTTTAATTTTTCACCATCGTATTAGCGACAACTTTACCAATCATTAATAAGCCATCTTTTTCTTTCACTTGATACTCATCTAATGGTCCAAGTGGCGGAGTTTTCGGTACGTTTTTTCCATTTTTCTCATAGCGTCCGCTATGGCAAGGGCAATAGAATTGGTTTGGTTCTGCTTTGTCGCCTGCCCAGTTTACTGTACATCCTAAATGTTTGCACACTGGTGATAAAGCAACAATCTTATCGCCATCTTTGTAAACCCATGCGTTATTTGTTACGTCTGATTTATACCAAGCATCCGTTTGCTCGTACGTAAAATCGACTTTAACAGGAGTTTCAGTTAATTCTGAAACTTTTTGCTCTGTTAGTACATAATCTCCACCCGCTTTAGTAGCTAAAACTGGATCAACTGCAAATCGTACCATCGGCATTAAAACACCGGCAGCCATAAATCCACCTACCCCAGTAAGCGTGTAGTTTAAAAACTGACGTCTTGAAACGCGATTGTTACTCATTTTTTTCCCCCCTCTAGCTTTAAAAGGCTGTCCCAAAAATTGGGTAAACTTATACAAATTAGTAATTACTAGGACAATTATATGATATCTTATTAAAATTGGAATTTCAACAATACAGGTGACACTTTTGGATAAATTTGTGAACATTTATAGAAATAGGTAATTTAAGTCAGATGAATTAGCCCCATTTTTGTGAAAAAATCGGAATAATCTGTCTTAATTGATCCTCTAAAACCGATGTTTTCATTCGTTGATCCATCGATTCTAAAGGAATAGAAGGTAGCCAAATAATTTCATGTTGTTCTTGGTATGCCGTCCAAGCGTGATCTGAAGTAAGGAAAAATATGTATTTAAATCCTGCTTTTTTCAACTCTTCACTAATAAGTTCAATTAATTGCTGTTGAGGCATTGCTGCACTATAAAGCATAGGTGGTAGCATCACAATACGACCTTTAAATTGCTGCTCAATAAAATTAGTTAAAGATAATAAAAATTCTGTTGCTGATGCACTTTGTTTCATTCCTTCTTGAGAACCGTCCAATTTTGTTAACGGTACAATTGCTGTATCAATATATTCCTTTTGTTGTAAAAAAATATCTAAATCTTTTCCATTCCAGTACATTTTTTACATCTCCTTATCAAAGAAATGGAGCTGCCCTATAATCGTACGCATTTTTTCTACTTTGCAAAATATGCCTAGATTTTAAAAATCGACAAGTTTTGCAATCGTATAAATTATGGTACTTTCGGGACAGCTCCCATTTTTCTTTTTTATTTAATTTTCCTTAATGGCATTCAGTTGCTCTGATAATTGTAAAAACAAGTCTTTATCACCTGAATCAATCGCTTCATCGATTTGTTTCAACAACAGCTCCTCATGAAAATCCTTCATACTCGCTTCAAGCACTTTTTCCGCCACTTCACGATCTGCATAATTTGATTGCAAATATTGTGGAATAAACGGATTTTCTTCAAGCACCGCTAAATAAGTCGGATTGGGAGGTATTTTGGGGAAATTTAACTGGATGTACATATCCTCATCAGAATTTAAGCGCAAATCATGAAAGGATTTTTCTGCATCTGCAGTCATAATATTTCCTTTATAAAAGCGAAACGGAATACCAGATGAATCTGTAGTAGACATTACCATAGCGCGTGGACAAAAATGAGCTTCTTCAACAAAATGAATACGCTCTAATAAATGATCATGTCCAACAATATAGTTTAAAATCCATACACATTCTCTTCTCTTCATATCATAACGCTTTAAGAACCACCTTACAAATGCCTTTTTTTCCAAATTTGTGACAGATGCCTTCATCAATACCCCTCCTTTAGTAAGTAATCATTAAATCACTTGCTGTTGCGGGTGTTGCTTAAGCTTCGAAACTTTGCTGTAAATCAATCCATTGTGGCTCTTCAGGTTGCAATTGTCTTAAAATCTCCACAACTTTTTGCGCTTCTTGTCTTTTCCCATCCTCAATTAAGAAGTAAACATACTTTTCAAGGAAATCTGGATCGTCTTTGTAATCTTCAAAAGCATGTTGATAATATTCCGATGCTTTTTCATATTCTTCTAGACGATCATAAGAAGTGGCAGCAAAAATAGATAATGTAGACCATTCAAAATCTTCCTTCGATAAGCCTTCAATAATTTCGATTACTTCTTCGTCTCGCTCATCCTTCGACAAAATTGAGACGAGCGTGTGCACTGCCTCCATATACTCTGGATCTAGAGCGACAGCTTCACGCAAGAATTGTTCTGCTTCTTCAGGTAAGCTATTTTTAATAGCCATTTTCCCAGCGAATAAGAATAACTCTTTATCGTACTCATCTCGTTTAATACCCTCTTTAATAACCTCCAAAGCTTTGGCATTATCTTCAAGCATGGCATGACTTTGAGCAAGTAGTAAATAACCAGCAAAATAATCTGGGTCTAATACGCTTAACTCTTCTCCATGACGAATGGCTGCTTCATACATTTCCAATTGGAATGCACTATATGCTGCACCGAATAATAAGTCTGGTGACGTACTTGATTTTAAAGCTTCTAAATAATAGTTATACGCTTCCTCATAAGAAGCACCCATACGATGAACTTCTGCTAAACGTTCCACTAAGCGAATGCCCGCAATTTCTGGTTGCGATTTATAAATTGTTTCATATAAACGTGCCGCCTCAGATAGACGGCCCATCTCCATCAATAACTCTGCTTTCGCAAATTTTAATAAAGGCTCATCTGGTAACAAAGTTGTTGCTTCATTAATATGTTTTTCTGCTACCTCATATAAACCCTGCATTTGATAATAATCAGCTAGAGCTAGTAACACCTGTGGGTATTCTTCTGCGTCCTGTGGGATAGATAAGAATAGATCTAATGCTTCATCTTCTTGGTTTGCATCCATTAGTAACGTTGCACGATCAATTTTGATTTGATGTTCTTCGGGGAAAATAAATTGTAAGTGCTCTAAAACACTTGCTGCTTCATTGACAAAGCCTAAATTTGTTAAATACCCTGAAATTTCATATTGCATATCAGGATCTACTGCTAATTTGAAATCCTCCATCAATTCATGGATTTTATCTAAATTACCATTTTCTATTGCTTCAATCATTTGTTGTTGGATTTCCATCATTCATCCACCTATTTCTTCAGTATTTTCATTCATAATGCTACATTAGGAATGTGACTTTCACAAGAAAAAACTCTTGAACTAAGCTGTTTTTCACAAAAGAAAACCGTTGATATGAATTAATTTCTTTCACACCAACGGAATTTTTTTATTTTATTTAATTAGGCCTTGTAAATCTTCAAAGAAATTTGGATAAGAGACAGCAATACATGCTGCATCGTCTAACTCAATAGGACCTGTTGTTACAAGAGAAGCGATAGCATCCATCATACCGATGCGATGGTCTCCATACGTCTTAAGAGATGCACCTGAGAGCCTTGTAGGTCCATTGATAATCATACCATCATCCGTGGCTTGAATATCGGCACCTAATTTTGCTAATTCTGCTACAACTGCATCAATACGATTCGTTTCTTTTACTTTCAACTCTTCTGCATCCTTAATAATGGTTGTACCCCTTGCTTGAGTGGCTAAAAGTGCAATAATCGGAATTTCATCAATAAGACGCGGAATAATTTCCCCATCAATTGTCGTTGCCTGCAACTGCGATGTACGAATCGTTACACGACCTGCTTTTTCAGCATGCTCATTTTCATAGGGCTCAATTGTTAAGTCTGCTTGCATTGCTTGAAGGACATCAATAATTCCTGTACGGGTTTCATTTAAGCCGACATTTTCAAGAACAATTTCACTATTTTCAGCAATTGCACCAGCGACTAGGAAGAAAGCGGCTGATGAAATATCTCCTGGAACCTCTACATGACTCGCCGTTAACTTTTGACCACCAGCTAATGAGATTACCTTATCCTTTGTAGCAATTTCTACACCGAATTGTTTCAGCATTAATTCCGTATGGTCACGTGTTGTTTCTTGTTCACGTACAATCGTTGTTCCTTCTGCATTTAACCCAGCTAAAAGAATTGCTGATTTTACTTGTGCACTTGCTACAGGCATATCATAAGTAATCGCTTGAAGCGGGCTCCCCTTCACAGCAAGCGGTGCAAATTGGCCATCTTGGCGACCTGTAATTTGCGCATTCATCTCACGTAATGGATTGATGACGCGTTTCATCGGACGCTTCGCAATCGATTCATCTCCAGATAATACCGCATGTACATTAGAACCAGCTAATAAGCCTAGTAGGAGACGTGTTGTCGTTCCTGAGTTCCCCATATATAAAATATCCTGTGGTTCTTCCCACGCGTCCATCCCTTGACTTTCAATTTTGACATTGCTACCATTTCGTTCAATTTTCACACCCATTTGTTTGAATGCTTCAATTGTACGAAGGCAGTCTTCACCCTCAAGGAAGCCTGTAACAGTCGTTGTTCCTTTGGCAATACTACCAAACATGATGGAGCGATGAGAAATAGATTTATCTCCTGGAACAGTAATCGTTCCATTTAATGATGTATTTTCAATATGCACGGTTTTATTCGTCACAATTTGACCTCCTCATTTATGAAATATAAAACTCATAGGGACTCCGTTTACGGATACATTCTGCTGCTCGTTGACGGTCGCCATTCGATTGAAAACTGACTACGAGAATCCCGAAGATATCCTCACGTGTCTCTACGATTCGAATATTTGTTATACTAATTTTTTCCTCTGCAAAATAACCTGTAATTTCAGCGATGCTACCAGGATAATCAGGCACATCAATATACAAATCATAGCTCGTAAAGATTGCACCAGAAGTGGTTGGCAATTCATCTCGGAAATTTTTTGCTTGAGCGAAGAAATCAAATAACTCGTCAGCGCTACCAGAAGCTAAAATTTCTTGCACACGCGCCATTTCTTTTTGCCACATTTGTAATTGTTGCTGAATTTGTTGGCGATTTTGCATCGTGATATCTTGCCACATCGTAGGATTTGAGCTAGCAATTCGTGTGATATCTCGGAAACCACCCGCTGCTAAGCGTTTTGTAAAGGGCTGTAATTCATCCTCTTTCGCTAATTGATGCACAAGTGAGGCCGCCACAATATGTGGAAAGTGACTGACAACAGATGTCATATGATCATGTTCTTCTGCTGGAATCACCAATAATTTGGCACTTGTTAACTTCAATAAGTTTTGAAGTTTTTCCACCTGCTCCTTCGCTGTGTTCTCTAATGGCGTTAACATATAATAGGCATTTTCAAATAAGAAAGGTTTTGCAGCCAACACACCACTTTTATGAGAGCCAGCCATTGGATGCCCTCCAATAAACGTAATGCCTAATTTTTCAAGCTCCAACGCCTTATCCATAATCAACTGCTTCGTACTACCTGTATCTGTCACTATCAGATTTTCAGGTAAGTCCCATTGCTTAATCTTTTCCATCCAGTCCAATGTCGCATTTACTGGTGTTGCGAAGATTAAGACATCTGCATCTACTACTGCCCGTTGAGGATCAGCTGCAGCTTCATGAATCACACCTAAGACCTTCGCACTTTGAATCGTGTCGGGACTCAAATCAAATCCGACAATTTTATTTTCGGTGGATTTTTGAAGTGCTAATGCTATCGAACCGCCAATAAGACCGAGACCGACAACAACAATTTTTTTATTACCCAACTAGCACGCCATGATTTGATAATACGTCTTCAAGCTGTGCGAGTAAGCCTTCGTTTTGCTCCTTTGTACCGATCGTCACGCGGATATAGCCAGGCGTCCCTAACGCATTCCCACTACGAATAATATAACCTCTTGCCATTAATTCTTGGAATACGACGTCACTATCCATCTTCACTTCAAATAAGATGAAATTTGTATCTGTTGGATAGAAATCTAACTGATGCTTTTGACAGAAAGCTTCATACTGCTTTTTACCTTCTGCATTAATCGCACGACATTCTTCAAGATAATCTGTATCTGCTAAAGCAATTGGTACGATAGCTTGGCTTAATACCGTGTTATTGAATGGGCCACGTACTGGATCTAGGCGAGCGATTAATTCTTTATTAGCAATACCATAGCCTACACGAAATGCTGCTAAGCCGTATGCTTTTGAGAATGTACGCATAATAATCACGTTGTCATATTCTTTTAGTAAAGGTAATGTGTCTTTATGATTTTCATTCGTTACATATTCATAGTAAGCTTCGTCCAATACGACTAATACATCTTTCGGAACTTTCGCTAAAAAGGCTTTTAATGGCGCATCTTCGACAACTACACCTGTTGGATTATTCGGACTACATACCCAAACGATGGCTGTATTTTCATCGATAGCTTCCAACATCGCCTCTAAATCATGATTACGATTTTTAAGTGGCACTTCGCGGACTTCTGCTCCTTCAATAATCGCATTTAATTTATATTGTGAAAAAGTAGGTGTTGCCATGACTGTGTTAACTCCTGGTTGTAGAAGTGAACGAGTTACGATACTAATCAGTTCATCTGAGCCGTTACCGAAAATTAATTCGTTCTGATTAACACCCACATGCTTCGCCACCGCTTCACGCATATTCGTAGCATAGCCATCTGGATAGAGCGCAAAA
Source organism: Candidatus Kurthia equi (assembly GCA_018065935.1). GTDB lineage: Bacteria > Bacillota > Bacilli > Bacillales_A > Planococcaceae > Kurthia > Kurthia equi. Next base: position 8,856 of record JAGHSJ010000221.1, on the reverse strand, counting down.
TTATGCGAAGATTCCTGTAAATAAGCCGTTACTTTTGGTGAACAGCCCATTGGATTTTCGTTTGAAGCAAGCTTCACAATTTCAGCTAATTCGAATTCTTTTTTCACTGCATCAATTGATTTTCCTGGTTGGTACGCTTTTAACCCTTTTACTGATTCTTTCCACTTCATTTTCCGTCGCCTCTTCCTCGTTCTATTTATTTACTAAGTCTGGTCTAAGTTTTACTGCTTCCTTCAAATAAATATGAGCAATCTCTTGTTGAGATTTTGTCGTTTCTACATGAACAAGTAATCGAATACATAATGGCAATGCACCTTCTACATTCATCTCATGCATACACATAACCGGCACCAAATCCCATCCCTTATAGGTACGTACTGCTTTTGCTGGAAATGCAGATGTAATATCTGGTGTCGTTGTGACAATGACCGAAGCCACTTCTTCTACATCGAAGTCATTACGTTTAATAATTTCTTGTAATAACTCGGTCGTCGCTTCAGAAACAAGCTGTGCGTTATTTTCCGTAATCGTTGTAGCCCCTCTGATTCCACGAATCATTTGTCGTTTCCCCCTATATCAATGTGCGAAGAAGTGCGTCAATCTCTCGACAATCTTCCACTGTTACTTTTTGCACAAATGGTTCCCCAATTTGCTGTAATAATACGAATTGTAAAATCCCATATTCTGCTTTCTTATCTTTCATTAAATATGGCAGTAATTCATCAAATGTAAACTGATGTACTGGGTCAAATGAATAGTTATTTGCTTTGGCAAATGCAATAAAATCAAGTGATGTTTGGCGTGTCATTGGTGTGAATTTCTCACCTAATAAAAGGGCATATGCCATCCCAATAACGATAGCCTCGCCATGTGCCACTTTACCAAAACCTGATGCGGCTTCAATTGCATGACCGTATGTATGGCCATAGTTTAAATACTTTCGAACGGATTGTTCCGTTTCATCTTGTGCAACAATAGTTGCCTTTACAGTAATGCCTTTTTGTAAATATAGCGCCAATTCTTGCTCTGTAAGCTGTGTAATGTTTTTAGTTAAAAATTCTTTATACCACGCTTCATCTGAAATCATAGCGTGCTTAATCGCCTCTGCCATACCAGAACGTATTTCTCGTTCGGGTAAAGTCGCTAAGAAATCGATATCATATAACACAGCCTGTGGTTGATAAAATGCCCCAATCATATTTTTCCCTAGCGGATGATTGATTGCTGTTTTCCCACCGACTGCTGAGTCATGTGCCAAGATAGTTGTAGGAATTTGGACGAATGGGATACCACGCATAAATGTAGCAGCCACATAACCCGTTAAATCGCCTACTGCGCCACCACCAAAGGCAAATAGCATCGATTTTCTTGTGCATTTTTCTTGTAAAAGATAGGTTTGCGCAGCAAAGTAGCTTTCAAAAGTTTTACATGCTTCGCCACCCGCTAATACATGGACTTTGAAATCATAAGGGAACGCTTTTGTGAAGCTCTCCTCATGAATGGCCCACACATGCTCATCTGTAAAAACAATGAGTTGATCGGCTTTTTCGATAAGTGTATCTAAAGATTTTACCGCTTGTGTTAAATGATTCGAGCCAATCACTACCTCATAGGCATGAGAAGGTGTTTGCACTGGTATTCTCATCATTAAAACTCCTTCGCGTATTGTTTGATTTCATCAATTTGTTTTTTTAATTGTGGGAACTGATCGGCATGGAATTGATCCAAGATTGCTTTCGCTACTTCAAAGGCAATGGCATGTTCTGCAACAACTGATGCGGCAGGTACTGCACAAGGATCCGAACGCTCAACTGATGCTTTGAATGCTTCTTTTGAATCAATATCTACACTCTGTAGCGGTTTGTATAAAGTTGGAATTGGCTTCATGACACCACGTACGACGATTGGCATACCTGTAGACATACCACCCTCTAATCCACCTAAGCGATTCGATGTACGTGTATAGCCATTTTCCTCATCCCAAATAATTTCATCATGCACTTGTGAACCCGGTACATGCGCCATACCGAAGCCCAGACCAAATTCCACACCTTTAAATGCATTGATACTTAACATCGCTTGGGCAAGTTTACCATCTAGCTTGCGATCATAATGAACATATGAACCAACTCCTGCCGGCATGCCTTCTACGATAACTTCTACAATCCCGCCAACTGTGTCTCCAGCTTTCTTCGTTGCGTCAATTAACTCGACCATTTTTGCAGAAGCTTCTGGATCTAAACAGTAGCATGGGTCTGCTTCAACGATGGCACGAATTTCTTCGACTGTCTTACCTTCTGTTGATTTTGGATCAACGGCAATCCCACCGATTTCAACAACGTGAGCGACGATGTTAATGCCTAATTCTTTTAATAAAATTTTCGCTACAGCGCCAACCGCTACACGAACCGTTGTCTCACGTGCTGATGAACGTTCTAAGACATTACGTAAATCGCGATGACCATATTTCATACCACCCACTAAATCGGCATGACCAGGGCGTGGACGTGAAATCTGACGTTTAATATCATTCGGATCGATATCCTCTGGTAATGGCTCCGCCCCCATAATTTTTGTCCAATGTGTCCAATCATCATTTGTTACGACTAAAGAAATTGGTGACCCTAGTGTCTTACCATGACGAATACCTGAAGTAATCTCCACTGTATCTGTTTCAATTTGCATGCGTCGACCTCGACCATGTCCACCTTGACGTCTTTTTAATTCATGATTAATTTGTGCTGCTGTAATAGGTAGTAATGAAGGAATTCCTTCAATAATTGTTGTTAATTGTGGACCATGTGATTCCCCTGCTGTTAAGTATCTCATTTCGCACTTTCCTCCTTCAACTCACTAAAGTATATGTTTTTTACTATATCATATTTGATATGAGATTTCAGTCGATTTTGCACTTAAAAGTAAATTAACTGAAATTTTGATGTTTTTTGAATTTAATAGAGCGTAGAAAAAATCGCCTTTCACAATTTGCGAAAAGCGTATTTTCGTAAATAAACTTTATGCTACGATTTTTTACGATAGAAAAATGTATCTTCTACTTCAAAATCATATTTTGATGGATTAAAAATTTGTTCTGTACTACCCACAAATAAAACGCCACCAGGTTTTAATGCTTTACTAAAATTATGATAAATTTGTTCTTTTGCTTCTTCCGTAAAATAAATCATCACATTTCGGCAAACAATTAAATCAAAGCCTTTATCATATGTATCTTTTAATAAGTTATGTTTTTTAAATTTAACCGTCTTTTTAATTTCTGGTTTCACTTTAAAAAACGAGGCTTCTTGCTCAAAGTATTTCGTTTTTACAGCTGGAGGTACTTCTGCTAAAGAGCGTTCTGGATAAATGGCTGCCTTTGCCTTTGCAATTGCGTTTTCATCTAAATCAGTTGCATGAATCGTAATTTGAGACAACGGCTGATGTTTTGATAAAACCATTGCCAATGAATAGGGCTCTTCTCCTGTAGAACAAGCAGCACTCCAAATATTTAATCTCGAACTATTTTTTAATAATCGAGGGAAAATTTTTTGATCTAATACATCCCAGCGTTTCCCATTGCGGTAAAATTCTGAAACATTAATTGTCATTCGGTCTAAAAATTCATCTAATAGATTTTTATTTTTATCCATTTCCTTAAAGAAGTCAACGAAACTAGAAAATCCTTTTTTTTCATATAGAGAAGTTAATCGACGTTTCATCTGTGCTTCTTTATATAGGGCTAAATCAATCCCCGTCTTTTTTTTAATTCGATCAACGAAAATTTCATAATCTGACATGTATTTTGCCCTCCTTAGTTCTTAAAACCTATTATATAGGAAACTTAGTGACTATAAAAGACAATTAACAAGAATGTTTGTCACAAAATTCAAACATTCTTGTTCCCTGTCATTTAAAATTTCTTTCCCATTAACCTTTCAATTCACCCTTTCATTTTTGGCATGTATATGAGTGAAATAGAAGTCATTTTGATTCACAGTATTTTCGTCTATTACATACTGTATTGACAATATAAAAAAAGCTGCCCTAAGAAGTTAATACTAACTTCTTGGACAGCTTGATCAAACGTAAGGTTAAGACTATTTACCGAAGAATAAACCTAATTCACGTTTTGCAGATTCTTCTGAATCAGAACCATGGATAATGTTTTCAGCTAAAGTTGTAGCGTAGTCTCCACGGATAGTTCCTGGAGCAGATTCAGCTGGGTTTGTAGCACCCATCATAAGACGAGCTAAAGCGATAACATTTTCGCCTTCCCAGTGCATAGCGAATACAGGACCAGAAGTGATGAATTCTACTAATTCACCGAAGAATGGACGTTCTGCGTGCTCAGCGTAATGTTGTTTTGCAAGATCTTCAGTGATTTGCATAAGTTTAGCGCCTTTTAATACGAAACCGCGACGTTCGAAACGATCTACGATATCTCCGATTACTTGACGTTCTACACCGTCAGGTTTAACCATTAAAAATGTGTTTTGAATTGCCATGTTTAATAACACTCCTTAGATTTATCTACAGGTTTTATACCTATACTAAAATTTTAACATTGAATCACTTAATGTACAACAAATACTGACATTATCAGTTAAAATTTACGTTTTCCCATGAAATTTGCTATATCAACCAATGATTTTTTCACTGGATTCTCTGGTAAAAACGAAATTTCATGCAATGCTTTCTCCAGATATTTATCACTTAATCGGTTAGCACGCTGTATAGCTGATGATTTACGAATCATTTTCAATAGCTGTAAACGCTCTTGTTCAGTAATGGGGCCTTCTAGTGTGCGTTCAATCAAAGGACGAATCGCCTCATCTTCTAGCGCATACAAGGCAGGCAATGTGACATTTCCTTGCATTAAGTCACTGCCAGCTGGTTTACCCAACTGTTTATCTGTAGCTGTGAAATCCAAAATATCATCAATAATTTGGAATGACATTCCTACGTAGTAACCAAAACGTTTTAAACGTTTCACAACATCTGGTGATGCATCTGCTGCAATCGCGCCTAGCTCACAGCTAGATGATATAAGAACAGCTGTTTTCCGCTTAATACGACGGAAATAATCGCGAATATTTTGTTCTAATACTGTTTTATCTTCAATTTGAATAATTTCGCCAACACAAATTTCAACCATTGTATTTGATAATACTTGGTGTGCTTGTGGCTGTTCAATACGCGTCATATATTCCAGTGCTTTTGCAAAAATAAAATCGCCATTATACATAGCAATACGATTATTAAATTGCGCTTTCACCGTTGCTCTTCCTCTACGAAGTTCCGCGTTATCTATTACATCATCATGGACTAACGAAGCCATATGGATTAACTCTAATGGGACTGCTACGTTTTTAATATTTTCAATATCATAATGTCCAAATTTTGCAGCAAGCAAAACAAAAACCGGGCGAATTCTTTTTCCCCCAGCTTTTAAAAGATGCAAAGAAGCTTCATTCAAAAAGTGTGAAGAGGAATTCAGCGCTGTTTCTAATTCATTTTCAATGATGTCTATCTCTGTTTTCAAACCAGAGTAAAGCATCTTTAGCTTCATCTTTTCCACGTGAATAAACCTTCTCCCACCTAGTTTTCTTTTTTATAGCCAATATGTGTCGCTGCCGCTCCACCACTATAAGATTTGAAGGATACCTTCACCATTCCAGCTTGTTCAAACATACGTTTTAATTCTTTGCGTCCTGGGAAGCTTTCAGTGGATTCTTGTAACCATGCATATTCTTTATAGCTCTTGGCAAATATTTTACCGAATACAGGCATAATATACTTAAAGTAAAATTTAAATAACTGTTTGTATACGGGAATCTCTGAATGAGATGTGTCTAAACAAACAATTTTAGCACCTGGTTTTGCCACACGATTCATTTCACGCAAAACTTGCATGTAATCTGGAACATTTCGTAAGCCAAAACCAATTGTCACATAATCAAATGAATTATCTTCAAAAGGTAATTCCATCGCATTCCCTTGTACTAATTTTATATTTTTTATATCTTTTGTTTTTTCAATACCCACATTCAACATATTTTGGCTAAAGTCTAATCCTGTAACATGACCTTTTTCGCCAACTGCTTCACTTAAAGCAATCGACCAATCAGCCGTACCACAGCACACATCTAATGCTTGGCTACCTGGTTTGATATCCATACGCTCCATTGTGTCTTTACGCCAGTTTTTGTGTAATTGGAAACTGATAACTGAGTTCATTTTGTCATAGTTATCAGAGATATTTTCAAAAACCTCATGTACGCGTTGTTCTTTTGATTGTACCAATCTCTCAACCTTCTCTCGTCATTTGTTGCGCATGTAGTTGCGCTTCAATTCGACCTAGTAATACTTCTTTTACTGCTTCAGTCAAAAATGTTTCATTGCGAAGTTCTTCAATTAACACCACTGTTCGACTACGCAATTCTAGCTGAAGTGCATCTATAGTTTGCTCATCTGTCGAAAAATTCTCAGAAAGGACACGCAAGAAGCGAATCGTACTCGTGCCATTTTGTAGTTTTTTCAACTCTGTCGCAAGACGACTCACTAACATACCTTTTTTCATGATGTCAATATAAGATGTAAATTGAAAATGGTTCATAAATTGTTCAATTGCTTTCGTAACAATTGCCTCGAATTGTGAAATCCATTGTACAAAATCTTTTTTATTTGGTTCATAAAAAGAAGTTTTGTTCTCACTTATTTCAGCTACTGCATCAGATAAGTCACGAACAAGTTTCACATTTGGAATTGCCGCTAAAGAAGCATAATACATCCCACTATAGTAATCTCCGGCAAGAACCATTAATTGTTGTGATTTAGATATTGCTTCATGTTCTTCAACTAAGTCATGTGTTGATAAAGCCGTTTGAATCATTGATACACTTTGTGCAGCAACCTGATGTTGCTCTGTCCATTGTTCACCATTGAATTTTGGCAGTAATAAATAAAACAATTGATCTTCCCAGACCGGGGGCTGACCTGTATATTCTAGGAGTGTTCTATGATGCAATTTAGTGTAAATTTCATCTTTTAATTCTAATACAAGTTGCTCCATTTTAGCTGCATTCATAAAAAATTTCTCCATTCAATTCATTTCCTGATAGGCATACATACTACGTTAAAAGTTATTTTTTTGTGTCACTTTCAATTGTACCATTTGCAGATTGTATAGTTGCTTTTCCACGAATTTTCATTGCTGAAGTATGCTCCGTAAATTGTGCAATCATCACTTCACCTTTATCAAGTTTTTCAGAATGATGAAATTTCGTATCGTCTCCTCTAGTCAGACCGATAACGTGTACACCATCTTCTTGCGCTTTAATTACGATAAAATCATTTTGAGACATAAGACAGTTCTCCTATCATTCGAATTTGCTTCTTACATAATATCATAAAAACAGTATAATATTAAGGCATTTGAATGAACGATAATATTTCATTTCGTTTTACGCTATCGTTCTCATAAATTCCTTTTGCAGCCGAAGTAATTGTTTTTGCACCCGGTTTTTTAATTCCACGCATTGTCATACACATATGCTCTGCTTCAATTACGACGTAAACGCCCGCTGGATTTAACATTTCCATAATTGTTGCTGCCACTGTTTCAGTGATTCTTTCTTGAAGCTGTGGACGTCTTGCCACTGTTTCCACAGTACGAGCTAATTTACTCAATCCTGCCACTACGCCATTTTGTGGAATATAGGCCACATGTGCCTTGCCATAGAAAGGCACTAGATGATGTTCACACATTGAATAAAATGGGATATCTTTCACAAGCACGACCTCGTTATGCCCCTCATGAAAAACCGTTTCAAAATAATCTCTCGGATCCTTGTGTAATCCTTCAAACATTTCGCTATACATTTTCGCCACACGCTTTGGTGTATCTAATAACCCCTCACGATTCGGATTTTCCCCAACAGCCTCTAAAATCATTTTCACTGCTTGTTCAATTTTATCTATGTCAACTTGCGTATTTTTTTGATTCGTCAATGTTAAATCTCCCATCTAATTACTATGTATTCTCTGTTCTGATGTTAGCATATACAGTCTTTCATGGCAAAGACCGCAAGCAAATTATGCACACATTTTTTATGTATCTTTTCAAAAAAACAAAAAGGGCAGCTAATCCGAAGATCAACTACCCTTATGTACTGCATGTATGCAATTATTTTACTGCATCTTTAAGAGCTTTACCTGGTTTGAAAGCAGGTACTTTACTTGCAGCGATTTGGATTTCTTCACCTGATTGTGGGTTACGACCCTTACGAGCTGCACGTTCACGTACTTCGAAGTTACCAAAACCGATTAACTGTACTTTATCACCTTTAGCTAGAGCCTCTTGGATTGTTTCAAATACAGATTCAACTGCTTTAGAAGCATCTTTTTTAGAAAGTCCTGCAGCTTCTGCTACTGAGTTTACTAATTCTGTTTTGTTCACACCATTCACCTCCTCTCAAAAAGGTTTTCGTTTCTTTGCTATAAAAAGATTATCACAAATCTAATTTACTTCGCAATAATATTTATACTTCTTTTACCAACTTTAAGCAACTTTTAACCTCATTGTTTATTTTTAGTATTTTAGACCTATTACAGGTAAATTCTTTCTTCAAACAATTACTGTAAACACAAAGGAATATGCTTAAAAATGCATGTCGAAAATTATAATTCATTAGACCTAAATTTTTACTTTTGAGATAAAACTTCATTCTTTTATCTAATGAATGCATCATTCACATCATTATTTAAATATAACTTAAAAGATGGCGTTATGTACGTTCATTTTCCTTTGGGAAATATCTCAAACTCTTTACACATAAGGGTTGCGAGACGATATAGGCA
>JAGHSJ010000265.1 GCA_018065935.1 Candidatus Kurthia equi | reverse complement strand
ATTATAGTGTCTAAAGTTTTATAAAAACTGTATATGTTTATTTTCTCATGTCTTTTGATTTATGAATAAAATACAGCCAATCACAGCTTTCCCGCTATAATTGGCTGCACTATTTATTTGCCTCTATTATTTTTAATGAAGTTGAGGATAAGCGAATTATAGTAAATCTCTTTCTATTTCTATCAGTGATTTTACTTACTAGCTCACTAAAATATGAATTGAAAAAGAGCCCTATCTTTTCATCTCACTAGTTCGCCATTGAATCGTAAAAAAAACAATTTCATCAAATGATTCCAGTTGTATTTTTCACGAATAGCAAATCAGTTTCGCATTTCACATTAGCTGTTATTCTTTTATAGCATTTTTTACAGTGAAGGTCCAAAGAGTTGCCTCATCTAAGTTTTCATCAATTTTTTTATAGCTTTGAATATTTGCTAACATAAGTGCTAAAGTTTGTGCACGTTGTAGAACTTGTTTTTTATCTACTCCAGCTAGTAACAGTGATTTTTCAAATCCTTTTACAAAAGATTGCTTAGAATATTGCATTTTTCCAAAGAAATAAGGTTTCGTCTCTTTTTGACGATTAGCATATAGTGTGAACTCCTGTAAAAGATTTAAAATACTACCATCTTCATCTACTTCTTCGATAAATTGGAGACCACCTTCTATTAAATAGGACGCCACATCTTTGGCAACTAATTTTTTATCTTCAAAATAAGAAGAGAAAACATAATCCTCATAGATATAGTCAAATACTTTTGCCACTAATTCCTCTTTCGAATCGACATAGTAATATAAAGATGGCTTTGTCATATTTAATGCTTTCGCTATTTTTGAAAAGCTTGTATTGTGTATACCATCCTTCGCAAACAAGTAGATGGCTACATCAATCATTTTTTGATACGTATTTTCACCCTTTGCTTTCGTCACCCTTAATCTCCCCTTTTACCTATCGTTAAGTAATTACATCACAGCTAAACTGTAAGTGTCAAACAATCTCATATGTAAAAAGCATCAGTATTCTTAAATGAGCTAAATAATTAGCTCACTCAAAAATACAGATGCTCAGTCAAAATTCTACTATTTTACTTTGTACCAATTTCCACCTGCTGATTTTTCCAAACGATTCATAATTGCTGATCCTACTCCGTCCATTGACGTAATCGTCGCTAAAACGATATCCGCATCAGTTGCATCACAGGCACGTAATGCATGGTATAAATGCAATGCCATATCTTGTTGCGTATCTGCTCCGAAAGAGAAGAAATAATCTGCCGCTACATCTTCATATGAATCTGGTGCTAATAGTGCGACTTTTTTATTTTGCTCATGCAATTCTTCAATTGCTTTAGAAATCTCATTCGCATCTTTGGCAATCAAGTATACAGGTGCATTTGGCGCGTAATGCGTATATTTCATACCTGGCGCTTTCGGTGCCCCTGCTTTTTGTTCGATATGTGTTGGTTGCAGAACTGGACCAATCACTTCTTCAAGCATTTCTTTTGTGACACCGCCAGGACGTAAAATAGTTGGTTGTTGTAATGTTAAATCGATTACTGTTGATTCGACACCAATCCCAGTTGCTCCTCCATCTAATATAAGAGGAATACGATCTTGTAGGTCTTCTTCTACATGAATTCCCTCTGTAGGGCTTGGCTTCCCACTGCGATTCGCACTTGGTGCAGCAACAGGCTCACCTAATTGACGAAGTAACTGAAGGGCTACAGGATGATTCGGCATACGAAGGCCAACCGTATCTAAACCAGCCGTAACTTTCGCAGATAAAACATTTGGTTTTACCTTACAAATAATAGTTAGTGGACCTGGCCAAAATGTCGCCATGCATTTTTTCGCCTTTTCACTAATATCTGTTACATAACGGTCGATTTCTTCAATTGTTCCAATATGAACAATTAACGGATTATCCGATGGACGTCCCTTAGCTTCATAAATTTTTGCTACAGCTTCATCACTCGTGGCAATACCACCTAATCCATATACAGTTTCTGTTGGAAAAGCAACCACTTCTCCATTTTTCAATAAATCCACAGCCTGTTCATAATTTTTACTATTATTAACATTTTTATCCACAATAATTCGTGTGGTTTTCATCGTATTTCCCCCTCTCTTTTATAAGTTTTCAGAAAGTTATGCACATATTGTTAGTAACTAAAAGAAGAATGTGGATAATTAAAGAAGAATTGTGCATAACTCATTAATTAGCCCACTTGAAATAAATTTTGTCTCTTTAATTTTTGTAAAACGAAACCTTTGGACCCTTTACAAAGATTGTCAATACGCTATTTATAATAAAAATATCTTTTTCCGGTTTTCACTGTACTACGTAAAGCTAAATGCCTTTACACTTGTGGATAACTATTGGATTTCACAAAAAACCATGCGATCTTTTCCGAATAAATCTTTCAAAACCTCGATTTTCCCTTGTGGGAACTGAGTTTTCAACAGGTTTTCCACAGCCCCTCCTTGAAGGTAACCAATTTCAAAACCTATCAATGCTTTTTTCTTAACAATTGAGGGTAATTGCTCACTTAATTTACGATAAAGTTGCAATCCATCCTCCTCTGCAAAAAGCGCACTATGCGGTTCATGTTCTAATACAACATCCTCCATTAACTCGGCTTCTTCTACCGCAATATATGGTGGATTCGACAAGATAATGTCAAAAGAATATTTTTCAAGAGGTTCCGTTAAATCTCCCTGCAAGAAACGAAGCTCGGCCTCTAAGTTTTCAGCATTTTTTCGTGCAACAACTAGTGCCGCTTCACTTAAATCAGTTGCCGTTACATCTAAAGTCGGCATTTCTTTCTTCATACTAATGGCAATGGCCCCACTACCCGTTCCAATATCAGCAAGCTTTAAGTTCGACTCACCTGCAAATAACTTAGGAATTCTCTTTAAAGCTTCTAGTACAAGCTCTTCCGTTTCAGGTCTCGGAATTAACACAGACTCATTGACGATGAAGTCACGTCCGTAAAATTCCTCTGTCCCGATTAGGTATTGTACAGGTATTCCAGCTACGTGTTTTTCAACAAGTAAAACAAATAATCGCTGTTGCTCCTCCGTTAGTTCATCAGGCATACTAAGCGTTAATTGCGTGTAATCCTTGTCTAGCACATGCTGAAGTAGTAAGCGTGCAGCATTTGCTTCACGATTTTGGTCCTGTAAATAAGAAGAAGCCCATTTAAGGGCCTCAAATACATGCTTACATTCTAGGTTCATTTAATTGATCCAGTTTGCTTGCTTGTTCTTCCATAATTAATGCGTCAATCACTTCATCGAGCTTACCTTCGATAATTTGATCTAATTTTTGAATTGTTAAACCAATGCGGTGATCAGTTACACGATTTTGAGGGTAGTTATACGTACGGATACGTTCTGAACGGTCCCCTGTTCCGATTGCACTCTTACGCTCTGCATCGATTTCACTTTGTGCTTCTTGGCTAATTTTATCGTATACACGTGTACGTAAAATTTTCATTGCTTTTTCGCGGTTTTTCAACTGTGAACGTTCATCCTGCATTGCAACTACTACACCAGTTGGAATATGTGTCATACGAACAGCAGATGCTGTTTTATTGACATGTTGTCCACCAGCACCTGATGCATGGTAAATATCTACACGGATATCTTTATCTTGTAAGTCTACTTCCACTTCAGCAGCTTCTGGCATAACAACAACAGTAGATGTTGATGTGTGTACACGACCTTGTGATTCTGTTTCTGGTACACGTTGAACACGGTGTGCGCCACTTTCATATTTAAAGCGTGAGTATGCACCTTGACCACTTACTTGGAAGACGATTTCTTTATATCCACCTAGTTCAGTTGGGTTGGCGTTCATTACTTCAATTTTCCAGCCTTGTGTTTCAGCATATTTGCTGTACATACGGAATAGTGAGTTAGCGAATAATGCCGCTTCATCTCCACCCGCTGCTCCACGGATTTCCATGATAACGTTTTTACCGTCATTCGGGTCTTTTGGAATGAGAAGAATTTTTAATTTCTCTTCGAATTCTGGAATTTGAACTTCAAGTTCTTTTAATTCCTCTTTCACCATTTCTTTCATTTCTGGATCTAATTTTTCATTTAGCATTTCTTTTGCATCTGCGATTTGTTCTTTTACTGCAGTATACTTACGAAATACTTCAACTGTTTCTTGAATACTCGATTGTTCTTTAGAGTACTCCATTAATTTTTTTGTATCCGATACAACGTCCGGGTCACTTAAAAGTTCATTTAAACGTTCATAACGGTCTTCAACTGCTTGAAGGCGATCAAACATAATTATTCACCTTTTCCTTTCTTATTCATCTATCTATATGGTTTATTTGAGTTCATAGCAATTGGTATGCTGTGAATTTTATATAGGCTACTAATATTTTAAGTCATAGAGCTCTATTTTAACATTTTTTTAATCGTTTCATGGACAAAACTACATAATTATATGAAACATTATTTTTATCTCTTTAGATGTCCCTATAATAGTATAAAGAAAAAGAGTAACATCCGCTACTCTTTTAAAAAATACCCTATCTATTTCACATGAAAACTATATAAAATTCATCATTTTTCAATTACAGCTGTTTTACCTTCTGGAACTGAATGATGATGGCGACATCTTGGCTCGTAAGCTTCTGATGCACCGACTAAAATAATCGGATCATCTGCTTTCGCTGGTTCACCATTAATTAAACGCTGTGTACGACTTGCTGGAGAGCCACATTCACTACATACTGCTTGTAGCTTCGTCACTTGCTCCGCAATCGCCATTAAGAACGGCATTGGCCCAAATGGAACACCTTTAAAATCTTGGTCTAAACCGGCTAAAATTACTCGGAAACCGTGATTAGCTAAATTTTGGACAGTTTCAATAATATCTTTACCGAAGAACTGGGCTTCATCAATTGCAATTACATCATATTCATCCGAGATATAATCCCACATCTCTTCTGTTTTTTCGATTGGATGCGCAATAACGGTTGTTCCATTATGAGACACAACTGCTTCCTCGCTATATCGATTGTCAATCTGAGGTTTAAATACTGCAATTCGTTGTTTAGCAAATTGTGCGCGACGTACTCTACGGATTAATTCTTCAGATTTACCTGAAAACATACTACCGCAAATTACTTCTACCCAACCATTTTGTTGTGTTACATACATTGGATTGCCCCTTTCTTCTTTCCTTACTAATATGATAACGAATACTGGAAAAATAGCCAAATTATAGAAATAAATGCTATGTAAATCGTTTGTATATATTTTTTAGCAACGTGATTTATACTACACGAAAATGGGCCTCTAGGCAAGAAAAAAACCTACTAGGCGACAAAGCGCTTAGCAGGTTTTTTCGGAATACAGATCAAATTATTTGATGCCGTATTTTTTGTTGAAACGATCAACACGTCCGTCAGCAGACGCGAATTTTTGGCGACCAGTATAGAATGGGTGGCATTCGTTACAGAATTCGACAACGATGCTTTCTTTTACTGAACCAGTTTTGAAAGTGTTACCACAAGAGCAAGTTACTGTTGCTTCTTTGTAGTCTGGGTGGATACCTTGTTTCATAGTTAGTTTCTCCTCTCGCCCTGAACCATCTGGAACAGAGTAGTCAATTCAAACTATTGCCTTACACGGCCCAATTTCTTCACCGCATATGCAAAACGTAATGATTGCATTATGAACTGATTATAGCAAAATATTTCACTCAATGCAATAAATAAATCCTTAAAATGTAGAACTAAACTAGCCCCATACTTCCCGCTCATTCAGAGAATATTCTATTTTTTGTATCCCTCTACTCATATGGCAAAAAGAGCTGTAAATAGTATTTCATTTTTTCATGCACACAGCTTAACAAATAATCTCACGTACATAAAATTATTTGCTCACTGAAATGATTCTCCTTCTATTAGAAGGTCATTTGGATTCTTTTTAGAGTGAATTCCTAGACAGTCGAAAAATTCTGTAGAACGCGAAATGGCGATAAAAGTTAGATTAATTTCAATAGATACCCCATCCATTAAGTGCACGCAAGAAATTTTAAATCCCCTTTAACATTAAATAGGTTTTCTTATTCAAAAAAACCACATCACAAATTGTTAGATATACCTAACAATCTGTGATGCAGTTGAAGTTTCTATATTCTAAATATAGACTTTATACAGCTGATTATCTGCTTTTTTTCAAAACTATTCGACTAAACCTTTACCATTACGGGCTGCCTTCATGCCTGTATCAAGTTTTTCGAAAAATTCTTCATTTGTTTTTGTTGATCGTAATTTTTTCAGGAACTTCTCAGTGAAATCAGATGAACCTGTGAATGTTTTACGAATTCCCCATAGCTTATTCAACTGATCTTCAGGAATTAATAATTCTTCTTTACGTGTTCCTGAACGACGAATATCAATCGCTGGGAAAATACGGCGTTCTGCAAGATTACGATCTAGATGTAGCTCAAGATTCCCTGTACCTTTGAATTCTTCATAGATAACTTCATCCATGCGTGAACCTGTATCAATTAATGCAGTAGCTAAAATCGTCAAACTACCACCTTCTTCAATATTGCGGGCTGCGCCGAAGAAACGTTTTGGACGGTGGAATGCAGCTGGATCAATACCGCCTGATAATGTACGACCGCTTGGTGGAATAACCAAGTTGTAGGCGCGTGCAAGACGTGTGATTGAATCCATTAAAATAATGACGTCACGTTTATGTTCAACTAAACGCATCGCGCGTTCTAACACAAGTTCTGCCACTTTAATATGGTTCTCTGGTAATTCATCAAATGTCGAGCTTACAACATCCGCTTGTACAGAGCGCTCAATATCCGTAACTTCCTCTGGGCGTTCATCAATTAATAAAACAATTAGCTCTGCTTCTGGATGTAATTCCGTTACTGCATTGGCTATTTCTTTTAACAAGAGAGTTTTACCTGCTTTTGGAGGAGCAACAATTAGACCACGTTGTCCAAATCCAACTGGAGCTACTAGGTCCATAATACGCGTAGAAAGTTTGGTTGGAGTTGTTTCAAGTTTAATATGTCGATCTGGATATAAAGGAGTTAATGCAGGAAAATGTACACGTTCTTTAGCTGTTTCAGGATTTTCACCATTCACGGCTTCCACATGTAATAAACCGTAGTAACGTTCATTTTCTTTTGGAGGACGAACTTTACCTGTAACTTTATCACCGTTTCGTAAACTGAATCGGCGAATTTGCGAAGCTGAAATATAAATATCTTCCGAACTAGCAGAATAATTGATTGGGCGTAAGAAACCAAAACCTTCTTGCGAAATGATTTCTAAAATACCTTCCATAAAGAAGTAGCCCTCACGTTCAGCACGTGATTTTAGAATAGCGAAAATCAATTCTTTCTTTGTTAATTTACTGTAGTAGGAAATTTTATATTCTTTTGCTAACGCATAAAGATCCTTGAGTTTCATTGTCTCAAGCTGAGAGATTGTGATTGCTGGCATAAAATTAAACACCACTCTTATTTTAGTTTTAGTTGTTGCTCTATATAAATTCGTGCAAAGGGTTTTTATGAAACAAAAGAAGACGGGCATATCAAGAAAGTTTTCCATCTTTACGTAGTTATAGCACATAAATAATGTAAAGTGCGAACAATCGCACTTTACATCATAAATTACTACATTTAGACGTAAAAACCTAGACTTTCGAGACATCCCCGAGTATATAAGTAGTGTGTGAAGGTTTTATCTTATAAAAACAGATTAGGTTTTTTAGATAATGTATGTCGACCTTCTACGAAACGTACAGTACCAGATTTAGCACGCATTACCACGGATTCAGTTGTACAGTGTCCGCCTTTAAATTGAACACCTTTTAGTAATTCGCCATCTGTTACACCAGTTGCTGCAAAGATTGCGTCATCACCTTTAACTAAATCTTCCATGTGTAAAACAGTATTTACTTGGATTCCCATTTTTTCGCAACGTGCGATTTCTTCGTCGTTAGATGGAATTAAACGACCTTGGAATTCTCCGCCTAAACATTTCAATGCTACTGCTGCGATAACACCTTCTGGTGCACCACCTGTACCAAATAAAATATCTACACCTGTTTCATCAAATGCTGTGTTAATAGCTGCTGCTACATCGCCGTCATTAATGAATTTAATACGAGCGCCTGCTGCACGGATTTCATCTACAATTGCTTGATGGCGGTCACGTTTTAATAACGTCGCAACTACATCCTCGATATTTTTACCTTTTGCTGCTGCTACTGCTTTTAAGTTGTCAGTAACGGATGCATCAATATCAATTTTTCCAGCTGCTTCTGGACCAACCGCAATTTTCTCCATATACATATCTGGTGCATGAAGAAGATTTCCTCTGTCAGCGATTGCAAGTACAGTTAGAGCATTACCGCTACCTGCAGCTACGATATTCGTACCTTCAAGTGGGTCAACTGCGATATCAACCTTAGGACCGTTCTTATCTGAACCTAGTTTTTCACCGATGTAAAGCATTGGAGCTTCGTCCATTTCACCTTCACCAATTACTACTACTGCATCCATTGGAATTGAGTCGAAAACTTCACGCATTGCTGTTGTTGCTGCATCGTCTGCTTCCATTTTCAATCCTCGACCCATCCATCTTGCTGATGCAATTGCCGCTGCCTCTGTTACACGTACTACTTCCATTGATAAACTGCGTTTCATTTTATACTGTTCCTCCCGTTTGCCACTTTTAGTATTAAATTACAGTGGTATGGTTTAAACCAAATCTATTGTAGCACAGTAGAAAAATTATAGTGTTCTTTTCACTAAAATGTTCGTTATTTTTCATCTTTAATTGACGATTCTGAAACAGATACACGGTCTATACCAGCACCTAATAATCGAAGCTTTTCAACTAAGTGACTATAGCCTCTTTCAATGTGGTAAATATCGTGAATTTCCGTTTCACCTTTTGCAATTAAAGCAGCAACAACGAGTGCTGCACCTGCTCGTAAGTCAGTTGCGACAACGTCTGCCGCTGTTAAAGGTGTCTCTCCTTTAATAATTGATGTACGACCTTCTACTTTTCCTTGTGCACCCATACGGTTTAATTCAGCGATATGTTTGAAGCGTGCTGAGTAAATTGTATCGGTCACAACAGATGTACCAGTTGCTTGCGTTTGAAGCACTGAAAAGGGCTGTTGTAAGTCAGTTGGGAAACCTGGATAAACAAGCGTTTTTATATCGACTGCTTTTAGCTTATCTACCTTCGGAATATGAATTTTCTCCTCATATTCTTCTACTACGACACCCATTTCACGGAGTTTAGCAGTTAAAGGTTCTAAGTGAAGTGGTATAACATTATCAATCGTGACGCCATTACCAGCTGCTGCTGCCATAATCATATAAGTTCCTGCTTCGATACGATCTGGAATAATCGTGTGTTTTGTTCCATGAAGCTCTTCAACTCCATCAATTCGTATCACATTCGTACCAGCACCCTTAATAATGGCCCCCATACTCGTTAACAAAGTGACAACATCAATTATCTCCGGTTCCTTCGCTGCATTTTCTATGATTGTTTGACCTTTAGCTAATACGGCTGCAAGCATAATATTAATGGTTGCACCGACACTACTGACATCTAAGTAAATTTTCGCACCTCTAAGTTCATCTGCACGCAAATAAATAGCGCCATGTTCATTTGTTACAGTTGCGCCTAATGCTTCGAATCCTTTAATATGCTGATCGATTGGACGTGGTCCCAAGTAACAACCACCCGGAAGGCCAATTACAGCCTTTTTAAAGCGACCAAGCATGGCACCCATCAAGTAATAGGAAGCACGAAGCTTTTTCACATTACCATTCGGTAGAGGCATATCAATCATAGCGCTAGGATCGATTGACATCGTGCCATTTTCAAATGACACCTGTCCTCCGATTTCCTCAAGTAAGGCTTTTAATGTCCAAACATCTAAGATTTCTGGCAATCCTTCAATTGTTACTTCGGAATTCGCCAATATAGACGCAGGAATTAAAGCAACAGCACTATTTTTAGCACCACTGACCTTAATTGTTCCCTGCAATTCTCTTTGGCCTTGAATCTTATAAACGTCCATTCGAAAATCTCCTTGCTTATTTGTCTTTGTTAGCCCAATCTTTCATAAATCCTTCGATTCCTTTGTCTGTAAGCGGATGTTTGAATAATTGTTGTAATACTTTATATGGTGTTGTAGCAATATGAGCACCTGCTAAAGCGGCTTGCGTTACGTGTTGCGGATGACGAATTGATGCCGCAATAATTTGTGATGGAATTTCATGAATTGCAAAAATTTCAGCGATTTCACGGATTAATTCCACGCCATCTTGACCTAAATCATCTAAACGACCGATGAATGGAGATACATAAGTTGCGCCTGCACGTGCTGCAAGTAATGCTTGGTTTGCTGAGAAGATTAATGTTACGTTTGTTTTGATGCCTTTTTTAGTAAGCTCTGAACAAGCTGTTAAACCTGCTGGAGTCATTGGTAATTTAACTGTGATATTTGGGTGAATTTGAGAAAGTTCTAGACCTTCTTCAATCATGCCTTGTGCTTCAAGTGAAATTACTTCACCACTTACTGAACCATCAACTAGGTCAGCAATTTCTTTTAAGCGGTCGTGAAAAGAAATGTCTTTTTCTTTAGCTACTAACGATGGGTTTGTCGTTACACCAGAGATGATGCCCCATGAATATGCTTCTTTAATTTCTTCAAAATTAGCTGTATCGATAAAAAATTTCATTGTGTAATTTCCTCCTGAATTATGACAAATGGAGAAGTATGGACTGCATTGCCCACACTTCTCCCCTATTATACTGTATATTAATTTGAATGGGTAATTATGCTTTTTGTGAACTACCGAATTCACGCATTTTTTCAGCTACTGTCGCTTTAATTGCTTCACGAGCTGGACCTAAGAATTTACGAGGATCGTAAACTTCTTTGTCATTCGCTAAAATTTCACGAATCGCTTTTGTAGCTACAATTTGGTTTTCAGTGTTTACGTTAATTTTTGCAGTACCTAGTGAAATTGAACGTTGGATATCTTTTGTTGGGATACCAGTTCCACCGTGTAATACTAATGGTAGGTCTGCAAGATTAGAGATTTCTTCCATTTCTTTGAAGCCAAGATTTGGTTCACCTTTGTAAGGACCATGAACTGAGCCTAGAGCTGGTGCTAAGCAATCAATGTCAGTTGCTTCAACCATTTTACGGCATTCTTCTGGGTCAGCGTACATAATACCGCCAATCACGCCATCTTCGTCTCCTCCGACAGTTCCTAATTCAGCTTCAACTGATACACCTTTTGAATGAGCATATTCTACAACTTTATGTGTAATTTCAATATTTTCTTCAAATGGGTGATGAGAAGCATCAATCATTACAGATGTAAATCCAGCGTCTACAGCCTCTTTACATTTATCAAAGCTTGATCCATGGTCTAAATGGATTGCTACAGGAACAGTTGTACCATATGATTCCATTAAACCTTTCACCATATGAACTACAGAAATAAAGCCACCCATATATTTTCCAGCGCCTTCAGATACGCCAAGAATTACTGGTGATTTTTCTTCTTCTGCTGCTTGAAGAATTGCTTGTGTCCACTCAAGATTATTGATATTGAATTGTCCAACCGCATATTTTTCTTCTTTTGCTTTGTTTAACATGTCTGTCATTGATACTAGAGCCATAATTAAAGATCCTCCTTCAAGGTTTATGCTAAATTTTTTTAGCACCTTCTATATTTGATTTTATCAAAATTTCAAAATTATTACTACAATTCGCTGTGGTCTACTAATAAATTATTCACTGTATTTTTCATCTCAAAAATATCAAAAGGTTTCGTGAAATAATGTGTAGCACCAAGGGTTTTCGCCTGTTCCACTAACTTCACTTCACCGTAGGCTGTCATCATAATAATGGGCATATTTTGTCCCAGTTCTTGTATTCTTTGTAAAATCTCAATTCCATTCATTCCTGGAATTTTCATATCTAAAAGGACACAATCCATCACAATATTTTCGATAAAATGAATAGCTTCCAACCCATTTGCTGCTAAATAAGTTTCATACCCTTCTTTTTTAAAAATTTCATTTAACAACAAGCGAATGCCTTGTTGGTCATCGACAATTAGTATTTTCTTCATCCCAACGCTCCTAACAGAACTTCTGAAATTATTATTTAAATAGCCTTTTCTTCTATTATTATAATCTACTTTACCTAAACGAGCATTGAATTAAATTCTTTTTCATCAAAAGGACATATCCATTCCCTATCTGTTCGTATATGTAAATACATCGCAAACGTTCTCACAATCGTTTATGTTTATTTATTTATCGAAAACGCATATTTTTCTTCGTTTCAAATCGCAATCATTTCTCCTATATAGTAAACTAGGAGAGAAGAAATGAATTTTTTTCTCTCATTTGATACATGTGATGATATTAAAAAAGGAGCGGTTGACGATGAAAAATTTCTTACCTAATTTTACATTTAGTTGTTTCATCATTGCTTGCTATTTCTCACTTCCAACTGAAAAAACATATTGGATGTTAGTCATTTGTCCAAGTGCTTACTTCGTAATTTATTGGTTGTTTTCTAAATTCCAACACCTTTTACCTGATGACCAGGCACAATAATTACATCGTATATTTAGTTGACCTCTTATTTTAAGTATTTAGTATATAGTGGGACTTAAATTGCCCCTCTTTTTATATCTATAGAAAAAAAACAAGAAACTCTTTGGAAAAGAATTCTTGTTTTTTTTCATTTCAATCGACTATCTATGGGGCCAAAACAAACTTCCGCTAACTATTACCCGAAAAATTCATGAAGATAAATCTTCGAAGGAAATCATTGCTTCCTGTAAAATATTTTTGTAAAAAGGGTCTTTTCCTAATAAAACGATTCGATCTGCGACGGCCTCTACCTCATCTAAATGATGAGTTGTCATAATAATTGTACATTGTTTTTTTAGATGATTTACTAAGCGATGGATTTCATAACGTGATTTTAAATCAATCCCAACGGTAGGCTCATCCAAAATGAGTACTTCTGGGCGATGCAATAGGCCAATTAATAGGTTGGCCTTGCGTTTCGTTCCCCCTGAAAGTTGCTCAACAGGACGCTTCATTTCATTCAATTGTAAGAGCGCACAATAGCTAAGAATCTGCTGTTCATCAATGGCATTTTTCTTTAGATTTTTAAAAAATCGAATATTTTCTTCAACCGATAGATGCTCCCATAAAGCAATTTCCTGAGGAACAAAGCCAATTTTTTGCTGTAATAATTTTGTAGTTAGTTCGGCATCATTTTCTACAACAGCCCCTTCATTTAATCCCTCAATCCCAGCTAAGACATGCAATAATGTCGTTTTACCGACGCCATTCCCACCGAGCAGTACAGTGACTTCATGCGGCTGAAATGCCACCGTCACATTATGGAACAGCTGATTTTTCTTAAAGGCTTTTGTCGCATTTTTCAATCCAATCATATGCTCCCCCCTATCAACTGATTGATTATATAGAACGCACTATAACCAAGTGACCAAAAAACTACTATAAATAATGCATGGCTCGTTGTTTTCATCCGAAAAACAATACAAGTTGTGATTATTTGGTACAGTAATAGCCAGACAAATAAATGAATAGTAGCGAACGGTAAATCATAGATAAAACACAGAATACTTAGAACAACCGTGCAAGCTATGACCAAACTAATCGTATAGATACTAGCCAATTTCAGTTTTGCAAATGGATACACAGCCATTCTTTTTAAAGTTTGAAATTGACGTAATTTATTAAAAAATAGCAATTGGCTAATCAATAGCAGAAATGTCGCGACAAGCGCTATACTTAGCCCATAATTAGGTCGCTCCATATTTTTTATAAATGCTACTTTTTTCAGCTGATTATGTGGCTGATTTTCTTCGTAAACTCTTTTTATTTCAGTAAAATCCGCGTCTTTATTAACATGTTTTTTTATAACAAAGGGAATCTGTTGCTCATAAAGCGCTCGACTAACAACCTCCGTGGCAATCGTAGCCACGATGCCATCCGCGCGATAAAGTTCAATCGTTTTCTTCAACTGAAGCTGTTTCAATTGCTCGTCATAGCCTTCTGGTATAACAAGTGCGACAGCTGCTTCATTCATTTGAACAAGTTCTTTTGCCTCAAGGAATTGCTCATCCACTCGCTGTAAATCAATTGCTTCTGATTCTTTAATGGTCGCAATCCAATTAGAAGAGGATGCTGATTGATCGCGATCCTCTACAGCAATGGGGATTTTAAATAACAGGGAACGATGCTGTTCCAAAAACAAAACACTGCATAGACCAATGACTAATAAGACGATGAAAAAGAGGAGTGGTTTGAATAGTAAACGTATCATGCACGACTCCCCTTCCAAAAAATGAGTAGGATAGCTGTCAGAATAACCAAGGCAAGCTGCCCATAAAAAACAGGTGTCCAATCGACGATATAATTATGATGCAATAACTCAAGTAAACGGTAGAAAAACTGAGCAAATAGCTGTTCATCCAGTCCAGTATGCTTCAAATAAAGCAATGGAATCGTCGCACCAGAAGCAAGTACAATTAAGCCTGCAAGAATAAATTTTAAAAATGGGATATTTAATAACTCCAAAATAAGAGAAACTAAAAAAATAGTTAGCACATATATACTCAAACTACTTATGAATATAGGGATATTATAGCTTTCTAATGCGGTATATGGATAAATTAAGCACGCGAGAACGGCTGTAAAAACAACGGTATACATGAGTGAAAAAATGGCCCTTGTGATGATTATTTTCTCTTGAATAAAAGGGTACATGCGCAGTCTTACTTTTAGCACCTTGCTTTGATTCATTTGAAGTAAAGTCGTTATTGACCAGTAAAATAAATAAATACTTATAAAAAATGCACTAATCAGGATGTATTTTAAAATTTCATAGGTTTGTACTTCTTCCGTCTCAAATGCAGCTTCACGGTCTAGCCCGACAAAGAGTAAATCCAACATCACTTGAACCAGTTTATCCTCATCTATTTCACCACTTATTTTGGCGTAGCTAATAATACCAGCCTCGGATAACATTAAACGACTATAGACGGCATCTGCAAATTGATTAATGATAATACTTTGCACTGAATTTTCATCGTAGGTATGCACTCGAATAGGTAGTTCTCCATTTTTATAAAATTGTTTCGTCATCCCTTGTTCTAATACAAAATAACCATCAATTTTATGCTTTTCTAATTGTTGCTTGGCCTCTTCCGTGTTATAAGAAATTAGGCGTAGTTGATTTCCAATATTTTTTCCATCTCCGACAGTTTGTAAAATCATCTCCGTTTCTTTGCTTTTATCTTCATCTACTATACCGATTTTCAATAAGCTACTCGTTTCCAAGCGGTCATTACTTATGATTAGACCTAAAAACACTGCAAAAAATATGCAAAGAATATAGAGGCACACATACCATTTTTTCAAAAGAAAAGAGTGGTAAATGCGCAATAATTGTATTATCGACATCTACTCACTCCTTCTCTACATTCTTTTATTGTGCTGCACCCATAAGTGTGAAATAAAGGCCAAGCATCTTACTTGAGGCATCTTGTTTTAATTGGTTCATTTCTTCTTCTGTGAAATCATTCATGTCCTGTGCATCTGCAAGCTTCACATCTAGTTTTTCTTTTAATACGGTATCCGTATCTACATGTATTTGTATAGGCTCGCCACCCATATCAAATGAAATAACACCTTTTGATGTTTGTTTATTATTTTTCGCATCCGTCATTAATTTTTGATCGTATTTTACAACATAATTTTCTGTATCTGCATTTATATTGAATACAACTGCATCCTGACGTGTCTTATCTTTCAGCGTTTCCTTATTCGTGATATCTGCTGAAATTTCATCGCCTACAGTTAATGTGTAATGATCTTTTACATCGTCTTTGCCTTTAGAGCTTCCTTCTAATTGAATAAATTCGGGTTGTTCATTGCTTCCTACTACTAATTTCATGTCGATGTCTTTTGCGATATTCGTGTCCATTTCAACATTTAGAGCATCCCCATCAAAATCAACAGTCATTAAGCGTTTTTGAACATCTTTACCCTCTACATAAATAACAGATTTAATCGTTGGGAATTCTTTTTTCTCTGCTTTTTCTACTTCTTTAATTATATCGTCTATTTCTTTCTTATACTCAATAGAAACATCTGTATCTTTCACTATTTTTTGAATATCTTTATCTGTTTTCATTTCTTTTAATGTTGATAAAATAAGTTTTTTTACATCCTCAGGTTTTAAGTTTAACGTGACTGAATCTAGTGTTTTTTCTTTTCCTAAAACTGTAACCTTATCTTCACCTTTTGTGAATTTATCTCCATCAATTTCTTCTAAAATAAAACGTAAATAGCGGCTTGTAATTTCATCGATATCATCCTGTGTCACAGTTGAACTCATCAATGTATTTAAATTTAAAGTTTCGTTTGTAATGCCTTGTGTATCGCTTAATTTTTCGCCTGTTAGTTTTTCAATACTCTTAATTATTTCCGCATTTTTGAATTTTAAAGGTGTTTTTAACACAGGCGCTTCAATGTATTGATACGATTTATCTGCGCTCCATACAATATTTCCAATTTCACTATCTGCTACTGTAGGATTTATAGAAATGCGTGAAGTTTTATTATTAGGATCATGTGCTGCAGACATTTCAATTTTAGATGAATTCACCATACTTGCTGGAATCCCCATAGATTCTATTAATTCGTCTGGTACATTCGCATATAATGACGCACCCATTTTATATGAGTCATCTGTCATATCTTTTTGCATAGCGAGTTCACTTTCAAAACGTTGCCCAACATATTCATTCATGGCCTCATAGGATTTCTTTTCACTTAACAAATACTTGTTTTTAGGTGTATTTGTAAAATAAAAATAGGCTCCTATACCCCCACCTATAATGACAACTAACCCAATAATAATTGCTATAAATTTTTTCGGCATTACTTCACTCCTCTTTTTTATTATCATCATTCATTTTCAATTTATTACACTCTATGTAATACAGGAAAATGTAAGCTTAATCCATTTTAGCAAATTCACCTTCTCTTTTCCTTTATTTAATAAAAAATTAACAGATATTTCATAATTGAACTTCTCCTGACTAAAGTCAGGAGATTCTTAGAAACAGAGCATACTTGTGAGCGTATGTCTTTGCTCACAGCGGTTTCTCTTATTGACTAAGCTAACTCCGTAGTCCCTACGGTTCTAAGGCGTAAACCTTCAGTTAAAATGTTTCTGCT
>JAGHSJ010000398.1 GCA_018065935.1 Candidatus Kurthia equi | reverse complement strand
CACCGATTTCGTTATACTTGGATTGTCTAGAAACAAGTAATGAAAGGTGAGTTGTGCTCAATGAATTTTAACATGGAATTAATCAGATTTACAGATGTAATCATCACAAAGTTGGAGAAAATAAGTGATGCCATTATACGCTTATAAATGAAAAATTGAAAATCAAAATTTTTATTTCGAGTTTATTTAAATTCATTGTTCTGAATTTATAGAAATGTCTGAAAATTACTATTGCTTTTGTTATATCGATGTTATATTATAAAGCTTATAGAATTACTAGGTATTAAAAAGGAGAGAAATCATATGAAAAAACTATTATCAGCAGTGACTTTATCAGCTTTATTTTTAGGTGCATGTGGAAATGAAGAAGTGAAGGATAAGGCAGCTGAAGCAAGTAAATTACAAGAAATTCAGGATGATAAAAAAATTCAAATTGGTTTAGAAGGAACATTTCCTCCATTTAGTTTTCATGATGAAGCAGGTGATTTAACAGGCTTTGAATATGAGATTGCTGATCAAATTGCTGATGACTTAGGCGTAGAAGCGGAATATGTGGAAACAAAATGGGATTCTTTAATCGCTGGTCTAGATACAGATAAATATGATTTTGTCATAAATAATGTATCAATTACCGATGAACGCAAAGAGAAATATGACTTTTCAACACCTTATATGAAATCGGAAGCGGTTGTAGCTGTTCGCGACGACAACAAGGCTATCAAACAGCCAGCAGATATTAAAGGTAGAAAATCTGCACAAACGATTACAAGTAATTTTGCAAGAGATGCGGAAGCATTAGGAGCAGAAGTGGTAGCTACGAATGACCTAATGAGTTCGATTGAATTAGTTGAACAAGGACGCGCAGATGCGACGATTCATGATCGTGTAACCTTCTTAACGTACTTGAAAGAGAAGCCAGATACGAAATTAAACGTATTAGACGGGTCGATTAATTCGACGGATATCGCGTTAATTTTAAATAAAGATAATGATGAATTTAAAGAGAAGTTAAATGAAATTATAAAACAGCGTACGGAAGATGGAACATTCGAAAAAATTTCGAAAAAATACTTTGGTGAAAATATTATTTCAAACGATTAATAGATGGTCGTTTCGACGACCTTCTACGATACATAAGATGATTTAATGGGGAGAGGGGGCTTATAAATGGGTAGAGAAATGGATATATTATTTCACTCCATTTGGCCAATTTTAAAAGCAGGCATCTTAGTTACAATTCCGCTATCGCTCATTGCCTTTGCAATCGCATTAGTAATCGCAATTATTACAGCTTTAGCACGGACATCCAATTATCGTATCCTAA
The DNA here is from genome assembly GCA_018065935.1 of Candidatus Kurthia equi. Taxonomy (GTDB): domain Bacteria; phylum Bacillota; class Bacilli; order Bacillales_A; family Planococcaceae; genus Kurthia; species Kurthia equi. The sequence goes on along the minus strand of JAGHSJ010000398.1, from coordinate 7,774 downwards.
ATTGGCTATTCGGAGCCTATGTATGGATTTTCCGAGGAACACCGCTATTAGTTCAACTCTTTATTGTATTTTTCGGTCTTCCTAAGGCAGGTATTACAATTGATGCGTGGGCAGCGGCAATTATTACTTTTTCATTAAATACAGGGGCATATGCTTCAGAGTCTATTCGCTCATCCATTTTAGCTATTCCAAGAGGGCAATGGGAAGCTGCTGAATCATTGGGTATGAGTTATTGGCAAAAATTACGCCGTGTGATAGCTCCACAAACTGTGCGTATATCTTTACCCCCAGTAGCGAATGACTTTATTGATTTAGTAAAAGGGACATCGCTAGTAGCTAGCATTACATTAACTGATCTATTCATGGTTGGTCAGCAAATTACCGCTCGTACATATGAACCTTTGTTAATTTATTCACTTTGTGCGGTAATCTACTTGATTTTTATTAGCATCCTCATGATTATCCAAAGTAGATTAGAAAAATATGCATCGAAATACATTTAACTAAACATTCGATTGAAGAGGAGGGCTATTTATCGTGCAGTTTCAGCAAGTATCAAAATATTTCGGAGAACATGAGGCATTAAAAAATATTAACTTAACGTTTAAGGAAGGGCAAACGACAGTTATATTAGGCCCTTCTGGTTCTGGTAAATCCACATTACTACGCTGTATCAACCTATTGGAAAAACCTGAAAAGGGGCGATTATGCGTGGGTCAGCAGGAAGTAGATTTTGAAAAACCTCTTCCTCAAAAGAATATAGTAGCTATCCGTAAGAATACAGCAATGGTCTTTCAAAGCTTTAACTTATTTCCACATATGAAAGTATTAGAAAATGTGATGGAAGGTCCTGTAACCGTTTTGAAGCAGGATAAAGCACGGGTGAAAGAAAAGGCAAATCAATTGCTAGAAAAGGTTGGTTTAGCACATAAAACAACTCAATACCCCTCACAACTATCAGGGGGGCAGCAACAACGAGTCGCGATTGCGCGGGCATTGGCAATGGAACCGCTATTTTTATTGTTTGACGAACCTACGAGTGCATTAGATCCTGAACTTGAAGGGGAAGTGTTGAAAGTATTAAAGAATTTATCTGAAGAAGGAAAGTCAATGATTATTGTGACACATAATTTGAACTTTGCTCGTGAAGTGGCAGACCGTATATTATTTTTAGAAGATGGCGAAATTGGTTATGATGGAGAGACAAAGGAATTCTTCAAAGAAACGGCCAATGAAAGAATTCAAAAATTTATTCAATCTATGCAATTTATTTAGGAGGAAATGGACATGACAACAGAAAAAACAAATGTAGAGAGCTTTGATTTAGATCACACGAAGGTAGTTGCACCATATGTACGTTTAGCAGGTACAAAACAAGGAGCAAAAGGGGATGTCGTAACAAAATATGATATTCGCTTTAAACAACCAAACAAAGAGCATATGGAAATGCCCGCACTCCATTCATTGGAACATTTAATGGCGGATCGAATTCGTAATCATAGTGAGGACGTAATCGATTTTTCACCAATGGGTTGCCAAACAGGCTTTTATCTTGCACTGTTAAATTATGATGATTTTGACGGTATCTTAACGATTTTAGAAAAAACACTACAGGAAGTAGTACAAGCAGAATCAGTACCTGCATGTAATGAAGTACAATGTGGTTGGGCTGCAAGTCATAGCTTAGAAGGTGCAAAAGCGTTAGCAGAAGAATTTTTAGCTCATCGCTCAGAATGGCATCAAGTATTTGCAGATTAATATAACCCAAAATGTCGGAATCTATTTGTTTAGATTTCGGCATTTTTCTATATTCAAAACAATGAAAAAAACTTAGAAATTGTTAGATTCGTGATAAAATACTCAAAGTAAACGGATGAGGTAACCGGCGTTTTGAATCGGAGGAAATAATCATGAACAAACAAGATTACGCATACATTAAACAATCAAGACAACTTATTTTAGAACAATGCAAAGACTTAACAGAAGCAGAATTTACACAAGTCCATGGCTTCGCATTAAATAGCGTGAAGGATACATTAATCCATATGACGAAATGCTACAGAAACTGGGTAGGTTCATACCTTCTAGGGAATAGTAAAGTAGGCGACTATCCAGTAGAAGAAGTGGCGAAAATGACATTAGCAGATATTGAAAAATTATTTGCTTTAGTTGATAGCTATGTATATGAAGCAATTGAAAAATATGAAGATGCGATGGATACATTAATGGATTCAACTTCCGCATTTAAAGCAGACGCACAAATACAACGAACACCACATCATATTTTATTGCATGCCTTTACACATGAGTTTCACCATAAAGGGCAAGTAACGGCGATGTTTCATTTAATGGGACATAAACCGAGAAATACGAATATGATTGAATTTGAAAGTATTTCATAGCATTTTTAGAAGTAGAAAAGTGATCCATATGCATTAAAAACCAACCGTTTTGAAAGGTAAATGCTTTCAAAACGGTTGGCTTTTTTAATTATGCTAAAAGCGTAAGCTGTTCATCATATTATTTCACGTTTGTAAAACCGCCATCGATACTGATGACTTCACCATTAATATATTGGGCTTTAGAAGTGAGTAAAAATGCTACGAGTTCCGCTGCTTCTTCAGGAGTGCCAGACGTTTTTGCGGAATGCCACTTTCAGCATTTTTTTTCATTTGCGGGTTTGCTTCAAAATAGGCTTTTACCATGGGTGTTTCAGTCGGTCCAGGAGCAACTGCATTTACGCGTAGGCCATCTTTTGCATATTCCGCCACTAAACTTTTCGTTAAACCGACGATTCCGTGCTTTGTCGCTGAATAAGTGACTACGGTATCTTGTCCTATAACACCAGCACTTGAAGCCGTATTCACGATAGAACCACCACCATTTTTGAGCATAACCTCTGCTACAAAACGCACGCCATATAAAGCGCCTAAAAGATTAATACCGACAATTTGTTGAATATCTTCTGGAGATGTTTCGAGAAAGTATTTTCCACTTCCAGAAATACCAGCGTTGTTAAAGAAGTAATCAATTGTGCCGAATTTTTCAACGGTCTTTTCAACATAGTTTTTTACATCCTCTAATTTTGAAACATCCGCTTTCACGAAGATGGCATCTACCCCAAGGTCTTTAACGAGTGTAACTGTCTCATTGCCTCCTTTTTCATTTACATCAACAACTGTAATATTAATACCTTCCTCTGCCAGCCGAAGCGCAGTAGCTTGACCTAAGCCACTTCCTGCACCTGTAATAATCGCTGTTTTTGCCATTATAACGCCTCCAAATAAACGAAATTTTAGTTTCAGGTATGTATTCCCAAAAATGACCTCTCTTATTCCTATTTGAATAGTTAACTGACGATGTATAAAAAAGTTTCTATACTATTTGTTGGGGTTTTCAAACAATACCACCTCTGCTCGACGCTTTCCGCGGGCCTCACTTCAACTAATTCTTTTATCCAATCTGCATCCAGCAGATTGCCACAGGCTTTAGCCGATGAGGCTCAGCGATTCGCTGGCGGAAAGCATTCGTCCGAAACGAACGAATAGAAAAAGTGGAGTGATTTGAAAGAACCAAATCACTCCACTCCAACATTTGACGTAGAACAAAAAAGTCAGCAACAATGCTCAGGCAAAGTTGCTCACTTTTTGATATATTCAAAGTTAATGATTATCCATTATGATGGCGTCCAATCGGTACAACGAGTGGTGTTTTGGAAATAGGATCCTGCATCACAATGCTATCCATTTGGAAGATATCTTTTATTAAATCCGTATCAATCACTTCATTTGGTGCGCCCTCAGCTACTAAATGACCTTCTTTAATTGCATAGATATAGTCCGCATAGCGTGCAGACAAATTAATATCATGTAAAACCATGACAATCGTTGTTCCATGTTTGCGATTTAAATCGGTAAGCAAATCTAAAATTTCAACCTGATATGTAATATCTAAAAAGGTTGTCGGTTCATCTAAAAATAAAATATCGGTTTGTTGAGCAAGTGCCATCGCAATCCAAACGCGCTGTCTTTGCCCACCAGATAATTCATCAATATCTAAATCTGCAAATTCTGTTACGTTCATTGTTTCCATAGCTTCAGCTACCGCCGCGTAGTCTTTTTTCGACCAACCACTAAAAAGGGATTGGTGTGGAAAACGGCCACGTCCAATTAAATCGGAAACTTTAATGCCATCAGGAACTATAGGGGATTGTGGAAGTACCCCTAAAATTTGTGCAAGTTTTTTAGGCGGGATTTTACTAATACTTTTCCCATCTAAAAGAACTTCGCCATTAGTTGGCTTAATTAATTTTGCCAAAGTTTTAAGTAGTGTAGACTTCCCACAGCCATTTGCACCAATAATGACACTGATTTTATTTTGAGGTATTTCTAAATGAATATCATGTAAAATGGTTTTTTGATCATAACCAGAAGCAAGATGCTCCGCAAGAAGGGTGTGTTTATTTTCCATTACAATTCTCCTTTGCGATTCATTTTGATAAGTAAATAAATTAAATAGGGTGCACCAATTAATCCTGTGATGACACCGACAGGGTAACGATAAGGGAAAGCAAATTGCCCAATTAAATCGGCCATTAATACAATGTTCAAACCGACTAAGCCAGCTGGAATCAGATTCGATGTACCAACCCCAATCAGACGATTGGCAATTGGCCCCGCTAAAAACGAAATAAAGGCAATTGGCCCTGTTGTTGAAGTAGCAAAAGCGACAAGTAATACAGCCACGATAATTAAAATTAACCGTGTTTTATCTGGTGAAACACCAAGTGAAGAGGCAGTTTGCTCACCTAAGGATAAAATACTCATATGCTTACTAAAGCCCATTGCGAGTGGGGTAAGAAGTAAAACAGTAATTGCTAAAGGTGGCATTTCACTTAACTGAGAACCATTTAAACTACCGCTTAGCCATCTTAATACAGTTCCAATATCATTTTGTGAACTGACGAGCATCAAGTAAGAGATAACCGCCTCTAACATGGCTTGAATACCAATACCTATTAAAATTAAACGACCAATTGAAAACGATTTTCCTTTTGCTAGGACAAACATGATAAGAACAGTTACTAGTCCTGCAATGATGGAAGCTATTGCTACAAATGTATTGCTTGCATGTAATATAACAATGCAAAATACCGCGGCTGCACTGGAACCAGAAGTAATGCCTAAGACATTTGGGTTGGCAAGTGGATTACGTAGCAAGGTTTGAAAAATATACCCGCCCACTCCAAATGCAAATCCAGCTAAAATACCTGCAACCATTCGTGGGAGACGTATTTTATTAACAGCAAAGGAAACACCTTGTACGCGTTCGCCCATTAAAGCATGAAAAACGTCACTAACCGGGTAAATTGTATTGCCAAGCATTAACATTAAAAAGGATAAGATACAGGCTAAAACCGTTAGAATACTCGTAACTACAATAAAACGGTGACGTCTTTTTTGAACACCAGCTTGGATAAATTGAATTTGATGACCTGAATTTGTCATAATGAACGCACCTTCGATCTTTTAGCTAAATAAATAAGGATAGGTGCACCGATAAAGGCAGTAACGACACCCACTTCTAATTCACCAGGGCTTCCAATTAGGCGTCCAGCTACATCCGAGAGAATTAAAATAATAGCGCCTGCAATGGCAGACATCGGAATGACAAAGCGCAAATCAGGACCTAAAAGTAAACGCATTAAATGGGTAGCAAGTAAACCTATGAAACCGATAGGACCTGCAAGTGCTGTGGCTGCACCACAAAGTAAAATGCCACCAAGAGCGGCAGCAAAACGTAAATATTTCGGGTGTACACCAAGGCTTGAAGCCACTTCGTCACCTAAAGCTAACGCATTAAGTGCTGGTGCAGTAATAAAGGCGATGGCCAAACCAACAACTAAAAATGGCATGAAAATCATCATACTATGTGTTGTACCAGCGCCAACGCTCCCAACTTGCCAAAATCTAAAAATATCCATAGCATACGTACTTGGAATAAGGAAAGCTGTTACTAAAGAGGAGAGGGCGGCTGTTGTTGCTGCACCCGCTAAAACAAGTTTAATCGGCGTAGCTCCACCTTTCCCGAGTGACCCGATTCCGAATACAAATATCGCTGTTAATCCAGCACCTAATAATGCTAACCAAATATATTGGTCTGCAGATGTAATATTAAATAAAACAATCCCCAATACGACAAATAAAGATGCTCCTGTATTAACCCCTAAAATACTCGGGTCAGCTAATGGATTACGCGTAACTGATTGCATTAAAGCACCAGCAACACCTAAAGCTGCACCGCAAAATAGAGCAAATATTGTTCGTACGAGACGTTTTCTTGCAATGTTTGCATTATGTGAGTCACTGTCGCTATGAAAGAGACCGTCCATGACATCATGTATGCTAATTGCTTTTGAGCCAAATACTAAAGAAGCGATACTGACTATGATTAAGGCAAGTATCATTAACAAAAGTATTTTATTAAAGTTTTTAGGCAAAAGGAATTTCTTCCCTTTGCCTAAAGTTTGTTGCTTATTTACTTGCGTTGTCAACTGCTCCACCTAATAAAGCTAAGTAGTCATCAATTGTGTATTCAATTGAAAGGGGATTTGGTGTACCAGCAGCAACTAAAGGAGTGTCTGCTTCGATAAATGCAACTGCACCAGATTTAACTGCAGGAATCTTACCTAGTAAAGGATCGGCTTGGATTGCTTTCAGTAATGCATCATCACCGTAACCAACAATAATATCAGCATCGTTTAATGCCTCAGCATTTTCAGCACTGATTTCTAATGAATAGCTATCAGGATCTTTAATTAGTGATGTAATGCTCTCTGGATAAGTTAAGCCAAGTTCTTCTAAGAAAGCCACACGTGCATCAACTGGTGTGTATAAGCTAACTTTTGATAAATCATCAGCAGAGAAGTTTACCCATGCTACTTTTTTATCTTTTAATTGCGGATATTTTTCTAATTTTTCAGCATTGGAATCATCAATTTTTTTAATTAATTTGTCGCCATTTTCTTTAATACCAAGCGCAGTAGAAGTTAATTCTACTGATTCTCGCCATGTAGTAGCCCATGCAGCTTTTGGATAAGCAACAACTGGTGCAATTTCAGTAAGAAGTTTGTAATCTTCTTCAGTAATACCAGAGTATGCTGCTAAAATAACATCAGGATTGGCGTCTGAAATCGCCTCAAAATCTAAACCATCTGTATCCATAAATACATTTGGATCTTTTACATCCATTTCATCTAATTTAGCTTTAGTCCATGGTAGTAAACCAGAATCATCTTGCACACCAAAGTTTGCAGCAGAGAATCCGACAGGTACTACGCCAAGAGCTAAGGCAACATCATGGTTACCCCATTGAATAGTAACAACATTTTTCGGTTTTTCTTCAATAACCGTTTCACCTAATGCATGTTTGATTGTTACAGGAAAAGCTGCGTTTTCACTTGAAGCAGCTTTTTCATCTTTGGATGAAGATGTGTCATCAGAGCCACATGCAGCTAAAGTAAAGATTGAAATGAATGCCATTGTCATTACTAGTAATAGTTTCTTCATACTGTATCCTACTTTCAAAATAGAGTAAATAGATCATCTGATTTTCTAATTGAAAAAGATTATCATTCCCAATAAGAATGATAACTTTATTCTAAAAGAGTGTCAACACAATTATGTGAGTACTATCTAAAAAAATGGTGTTATTTTGAATTGTATGTTAAAAAAGGTTTATCCATGATTTTAATACGAATTAAAAACTACAACAT
>JAGHSJ010000114.1 GCA_018065935.1 Candidatus Kurthia equi | reverse complement strand
TCAAGGCTCTTGTTGCACATTCATGCATGAAGAGAATAAGTTTGCTATTATTCGTTCGGTAAAATAACCGTTGATCGTTATGCGTTGTGACAATGATCGTATATCGGATCAAAACATTCACGCTCCTTTTATTCATTATAAAATTCACTAAGAAGAATGTAAATTTTAGTCCAAGAACATTCCATACAAGAAGTAATAGCGTTTTAAAAATAATAAAAGAGGCGATTTCTCTCGTGAATGGGAGAAATCGCCTCTGTTTTTTATAGGGAAAATATAAATCTATCGTATTCTGTGCTTTAGCGCTTTTTTTATTAATTCGTTTTAAATATACTTACTTCTGTTAATAGGTCGTCGACGATTGATTCTAATGATTCGGCGGTAGCTGAAATTTCTTCTAGCGAGCAAAGTTGTGCTTCTGTAGAAGTAGAAACCGTTTGTAATAATTTTTTCGAGTTCGCTGAAATATCTTCAACCACTTGAATATCACCAACAACGAAGTCACTATCTTTCGCAATTTGTAGCGCGCGGTCCTGAATTTCAACAAGCTGCTCGGTTAAGTTTTCGATATATGTTTTTACTTGTAAGAAATTCGTTTCTGTTTGAGAGAACATTTCTAAACCTTTTGAAACCTCACCTAAACTATCATGCATAGAGGTTACAGATTTTGACGATTCACGTTGAATGGCTGTAATAATCTCTTTTACTTGAATCGATGAATTATTCGTTTGTTCAGCCAGTTTTCGAACTTCCTCTGCAACAACTGCGAAGCCTTTTCCGTGTTCACCAGCACGTGCTGCTTCAATGGAAGCGTTCAATGCAAGTAAGTTCGTTTGGTCTGCAATCGATGTAATCACGTTAACAATTTCATTAATTTCATTGGCATATGTATTTACCGTAGCAATGTCAGAAGATAGACGATTGAATGTGCCTTCGATATTCGACATTTGCTGCTGAGTAGAAATAACAATGTCATGACCAATGTCTGCTGCGCTTACTGCATTTTGCGCGCTTGCTGTTACTTGTACGCTATTATCCGAAATAGAATGGATGTTTTCTGATACTTTTTGCAATGATTTAAAGCTTTTTGTTAGTTTACTTGATTGTTGCTCAAAGCCGTCTTGTACATCATTCATCGCAAGTGCAATTTGCTCTGATGCTTTACGACTTTCTGCTAATGTTGCTGTAAGCTCTTCAGACGAAGCTGAAATGACTGAAGATTGTTCATGAATATGCTTAATAATCGATGAAAGCATATCACTCATCTTACGGAATGAACGGCTTAACAACCCAATTTCATCCTTCTTATTAATAGTTAAGGTTGTACGTAAATCGCCAGAGCTCATCACAACTGCTGCATCTGAAATTTCTTTTAATGGTTTTGTAATCGAACGAATAATGATGATTAGGAATACTCCTAAAATAACAAGTGAAGCAATGACAACATAAAGCGTTGTTTTTAAAATAGGATTCGTGGCCTCATGAATTTCACTGACAAACAGAGTGCCTCCAATTTTCCAACCGGTTAATTCATTGGTTGCAACAAACATTTGTTTATCTGAGCCTTCAAATACATATTTAAATGATTCTTGCTCTGTTGCCAACATTTCATTGGCCCAACCTTCAGCAGAAACATCCGAACCACCCTCTAAAGTAGGGTGCGCGATAATCGTTTGATTTTCTGTCATTAAGAAAGGATAGCCGGATTTGCCAACTTGAATACTATCAACGATTTCAAAAAGTGCATCCATACCTAAGTTCGCAGCATAAACCCCGCTACCATCTGCAAGCTGTTTAGATACGGTTACGACCCAATCACCTGTTGACGCCGATTGCTGAGGTGTTCCAATAACAACCTTTCCGGGACTTTTCTCCGCATTTTGATACCATGCACGTGTACGTGGGTCAAAGCTTGGATCATTCATCAAACCAAGGTCAGGATGTTGAATCATATTCCCATCCTTTGTACCGATAAATGATGAAACAATGCCCTCACTTGTTTCAAAATATTGCTCTAGCTTTTGAAGAATGGGGGTCCAGTCTTCAGTCTTCCAATCCGATTGCTTGAAAGCACCAGCAAAATAGTCAACGTCATTCGCAATTGGTGACACGTGCTTGTCAATAAAAGAATTGACAGAAGAGACACTTTGTAAAGAGCTTGCGTGAATGCCGTCTTCGATTTCATTCTTTGCCGAAAAATAAGACGTAAATGCAATTAATAATGTTGGGATAAGTAGTGCAATTAAAAAGGCAAAGCCTAATTTGTAATTAATCGATGTTACTTTCGGTTTTTTCGATTTCCCCATGCCGTTTCTCCTCCAAAAATTTCTTTAGTGTAGTGCTTTTTATGTATCTACTTTCATTATAGTTTATTGTAAATAATTAGGGGGTTGTATATTTGACAAAAACCCGAATTTGTATAAAATAGGTAATTATTTTCACTTTTAATCGATTGTTTTTTTGTGAATTCCTATTACGGATGCTAGGTTTTCACTATAAAATAGACTATGATGAAAAGAACAAATCACTTGGAGGATTTTTAAATGAAGGGTAAAAAAGGGTTATATGTAGCCGTGGTCGTTGTTATTATTATCGCAGCGATGTTAGATATTATGTTTAAAGGTTTGGGTTATCAGTTATTACAAAAGATAGTTTAAGAAAAAAGGTTCTGTCCAGAAAGTTTTTCCGGACAGAACCTTTTGCATTAATTATTTTGACTAATTCTTAACCATGTAATTTAAATTGACGTACATTTTCATTTAAAGTCTCGGCCATTCCAGCAAGTGTTGAAGAACTATTTGAAATTTCGTCCATGGCACTAGAGGCTTGTTCTACAGTAGCCGAAGTTTCTTCGATACTAGCAGCAGATTGTTGGGAAACCGCTGCAATTTCATCAATTGAACGATTAATCGTTGCAGTATTTTGTACAACTTCATTTAACTGAGAAGACATATTTGTAATATGGTCGGACATATTTGAAAGCATGTTCGAAATTTCCGAGAAGGTTTCACCTGTTGTTGTAATTTGTGCTGAACCACGTTCGACTTCTTCATAACCTGCTTCAAGTGATGAAGTGACAAGGTGTGATCCAGTTATAATTTTATCGACAATTGTTGTAATATCACCAACAGAATTTGTTACTTGATCGGCTAATTTTCGAACCTCATCCGCTACGACAGCGAAACCTTTACCGTGTTCACCCGCACGTGCAGCTTCAATCGCAGCATTAAGTGAAAGTAAATTTGTTTGGTCTGCAATTGCATGGATAACCTGAACAATTTTTGAGATTTCCTGTGTTTGTGTGCTTAATTCATCAACTTTAGTAACAGCATCTTTTACGATATGATCAATGGTTACCATTTGATTCGTTGATGCATCCATTAAGTTTTGACCTTGTTTTGTTAATGTCATGACCTCATGAGAGTAGCGATTAATTTCGACATTACGGTCATTGACATTTGACATTTTCATCGTGAAATCCGACATGGTTGCTGCTACATCGGCTGCGTTGCTTGCTTGTATTTCTGTACCATTTGCAATTTCGGAAACCGTCGTAGAGATTTGCTCTGTTCCGACTTTTACTTCACTAGCAGATTGAGTTAACTCTTCACTTTGTGCTGCAACTTCGTTTGAAACTTGTTGAATCGTTTTTAACATACGATTTAACGTCTGAACCATTTCGTTCGTTGCATCCGTTAATTGCCCAATTTCATCGGCTGTCGTTTTTTCGAGAAGGGGTTCACTGAAATTACCATTCGCGATGTTTTCCATACGTTTTGTTACGGTAATGATTGGACGTGAAATCCTACGCGCACTAATACTTGCGATAACGATAGAGAGGATAATGATGAGTAGGCCGGTAACAAGGCTCATTGTTTTTGTAGTTGTGCCCGAAGTAATAACCTCTTGACCATACGTATTCATTTTTTCGCTACGACTTACAGCTAAGCTTTCAAAACCTTTGCGAATTTCGGTAGCGGTGTTATCCATTTTTATTAAATTGGCTGTAGCAAGTTTTTCATTTCCAGCATCATACACATCGAGTACTGAAGTTTGAACGTAATTACTCCACTCTGCTGCCATTTTTGCATATTTTTCAAATTCATCTGATTGAATAAGTACACGTAGCTGTTCTTCTTTTTGCTGTGCAATCGCTACGTTTTCTGTATAAATGTCTTTATATGTAGAACTGCCTGATAAAACATAACCACGCGCTGCTGCAATACGTATTGCCATTGTTTGCGCCAAATCATAGTCAACCGTTAAAAGTTGTAGCTCTTCATCCACAATTTTTTTCGTGTTATCGACGCTGTTTGATGTCTGAATATAGTTATAAATTATAAATGCAGCTATTATAGCGATGACACTAGTGAATGCAAAAAGTATTCTTTTTCGAATTGTTTTAAATTTAATCATTTTAAACCTCCTCATAATAATAGAAAAAAGTAAAAATTTTCTTTTTAAATTTAGCATATTAACTCTTCGAAT
>JAGHSJ010000338.1 GCA_018065935.1 Candidatus Kurthia equi | reverse complement strand
TAGGATTTAATTTAAAACTTATGAATGATTATTTCGTCTAAGTTAAATAGATAGTTTTTAAAAGCAATAGGAGGTATAAGAATGCCGCGATTAAATAAAAGTAAACGTAGATACATAAGCGGTTTAGATGGCTTACGGGCAATCTCAGTCCTTGCTGTTATTCTATATCATCTTCATATCAAGTGGATTGATGGTGGATTTTTAGGAGTAACCGTGTTTTTTGTATTATCAGGGTACTTAATCACAGATTTACTTGTGAATGAATACGAGAAAACTGGGAAAATTGATTTTAAAGCTTTCTGGATTAAGCGATTTAGAAGATTACTACCAGCTTTAACCGTGATGCTTATTGTTATTGGAACATGGATTACATTATTTCAACGCTCATTCTTAGTTGGATTACGCGGAGAAATTTTAGCTGCATTCACATACATAAGTAATTGGTATTATGTATTCCAAGAACACTCTTATTTTACAAAGTTTGCACCACCGTCGCCTTTACAGCATATGTGGTCGTTAGCAGTAGAAGAACAGTTTTATATTATTTGGCCGATTTTAATGCTCATTGCTTTAAAATTCATTCCTTCTAAAGGAAAATTAGCCGTATTAATCTTGTTGCTTTCATTTGTTTCAACAGAGGCTATGGCGTTCATGTTTACACCGGATGAAGACCCAAGCCGTGTTTATTTTGGTACAGACACACGTGCTTTTTCCATACTATTAGGTGCGGCATTAGCTATTGTTTGGCCGAGCGCAAAATTATCTGCCAATGTAACGAATGATTTAAAGCGTACATTAAATATTGCAGGTGTCGTGAGCTTATTGGCATTGCTACTAATGATGGTCGTTATTCAAGAAGATGGAAGCTTCTTATACTACGGAGGCATGTACTTAGCTTCTGCAGTGACAGCCGTATTAATTGCGGTTATCGTGCATCCAGCGAGTTCAATAGGTAAGCTCTTTAGCTTTAAGCCTTTATTATGGATTGGTACGCGTTCATACGGAATCTATATTTGGCATTTCCCAATTATTGTTTTATTAGGAATTGCGGTGAAAACGGAAACGATTAGCACGACTAAAATTCTGCTGGCGTTAGCGTTGACATTTATTTTATCGTTACTTTCTTGGAAATATATTGAGGATCCAATTCGTAAAGGTGAGTGGCGAAACTGGCTAGCTGCAATTAGAAATAAAACATGGTCTTGGAAGTGGAAAGAACAAACCATTGTTGGACGTGTCGCTTCTATTAGCATTACCTGTATTTTAATTATTTTCGTCACTGGAATGATTTATCAACCAGTTCCTGAAGCATCTCATACGAATGCGTTGCAAAAACATTTGCAACAGGAAGATGAAAAAAATAAAAAAGAACAAACAGAAGCACAAAAGAAAAAAGCAGAAGAAAAAGCCTTGAAAATTGCTCAGGCTGAAAAAATCGCAGCAGAAAAAGCAGCGAAAAAAGCTGCTGCAGATAAAGTAAGTCAAGAACGTGCGAAATTTAAAAGTGATGTGGCAAATGCCAAAATTATTTTATCGAGTAAAGAAGTTACAGCAATAGGGGATTCAGTATTACTAAGTGCCTCAAGTCCATTAACTGAATTTATTCCACGTATTGATATCCATGCTGAGGTGGGAGAACAAGTTCATACCGCCATTGAAAAATTAAAAGAATTAAATGAGGATGATAAAATCGCTGATATTGTTTTAATTGATTTAGGCTCAAATGGACTGTTCAAAGAAAAACAATGGCAGGAAATCTACTCAATTTTAGGAACGAAGCGTCAAATTTATTTAATGAATGTACGTGTACCTAGAAGCTGGCAGGATAGCGTAAATGAAACAGTAAAAAATGCAACAGCTACACATAAAAATGTACATGAAATTGATTGGTATCATGCAACATCAGGAAAGAAAGAGTTATTTTATGATGATAAAATCCATCCAAATGTGGACGGTGGACAATACTTTGCAAGCTTAGTTGCAATAGAAATGGCTAAACATCAAAAATAAAAAATGGGCATATATGAAGCTTCTACTCCATTAACTGTTCAGAAGTATAAAAACATTTTATGGAGAATAAGAAAGGCAAAACTCGCTTTACATGCGAGTTTTGCCTTTTGTTTTGAATTAAAGAGGTAGAAAGATGTGTTTAGCTCTGTCTGACCAAATTCTATACGATAGTGGATTCAGTTTAGTTTATTCAATATGTTCATAAAGTGTGATGTTTTCCATATAGTTAACGAGGCGACGTAAATCTTTTTCTTGGTCACGAGAGATTTTTCCTTTCTCATATAACTTATGGATTTCTTCACGCTGTGTTTCTAAAATGATTAAATTTAGTTCTTCTCGAATTTCTTCTTCTCGGACTAAATCAAGCGTAGGTTGTTTGCGTAAACGTTCATAAGCTTTATCATATTCAAATAAAACAATCGTGTACAACTCAGGAAATTTAGAGATTTTGCGTTTTTCTTTTAAATAATCCATTGCAGCTGCATATGATTTCTTTCGGACATCTTGTCGCATAAGAATATAAGATAAGTAACTTTCTTTCTCATTACGATAATGGCGACGAGCCAATGAAGCTTCGCGCAAAATTCGACGTAATGTGAAAAACATTCGTTTGCGAACGTTTGTATAGAGTAATTCTTCACGATCTTTTAAACTATTTTGAAGAGAGGTATACATGGCTTCGTCTAAATTTTTATCCCAGTACATTTGATCGATGAATTTCTTTTCAACTCCTAATGCATCTAGGCGTATTTTGGCGATTTTCGCTGCATACTTTGGTTTTGATGAGTCATCTGCATTGGCTTCGAGCTGTGTTTGCCTAAACATTGTTTGCAGATTTTCAATCAATTCATAGGCAACTAAGCGATTTTCATCTGTTACTAATGAACGGACTCTTTGAACGGTTCGAACAACGACTTCACTCTTCGCTTCGTGGAAAGTTAATTGACCATCTTTTAGTTCAATACGCTCTTCATTATCCGTTAATAGTGGCAAGAAAATAGTGGCAATAATTAACGTGAAAAGAATAACGCCAGATGCTAAAAATAAGATGAGTGAGCGTTCTGGGAAGGGGTCTCCGTTATCTAAAAAGATAGGTAAAGATAGGATACCAGCCATCGTAACAGCCCCACGTACGCCTACTAGACTACTAATTAAACTCATTTTTAATTCAGGTTTTTCCTCTAATTCACGTGTATAGCGCCAATAAGAGAATAGATGTGACCAAACAAAGCGGATTAATAAAATAATAATGCCAATTGCAATGGCATAGCTAATAATAATCCAGTTATTGCTATTTGAATCTTCTAAAGATCTCTCCATTGAATCGGGTATATTAAGTCCAAGTAATAAAAAGACAATGCCGTTTAGGACAAATAGGATAATCGCCCAAACATTTTCAGTTAATACTTGTTCCTCAGCAAGAATTGTTTCTGTGTGGTCTTTATAAAGTGCCTGTACAATCCCACCGATAACTACGGCAATAACACCTGAAGCATGAAAAAGATGCTCTGCTACTAAATAAATTATAAATGGTAATAAGATTTGATAGAGGGAATGAAAAACAGCATCACGGACACCAGCCCTTCTAACAAAGAAACGAATTTCAATAAGGATAAATCCTAAAATAAGGCCCACTAAGGCTCCTACAAAAAAAGTATAAGAGAAATTCACAAATGCTTCTCTAATAGAAAAATAGCCTGATACGGCTGCGGCTACGGCATATTTAAATGCGACTAAACCGGATGCGTCATTAATAAGTGATTCGCCACGAACAACACTTAAAATCTTTTCGGGAATGTGGATACGTTTGGCAATTCCGTTAACTGCCACTGGATCTGTTGGAGATAAGATTGCCGCTAAAGCAAATGCAGCAGCTAGTGGTATAGAAGGTATCATCCAATGGATAAAGTAACCTCCACCAACGGTAGTAATTAATACGAGAACAATGGCATTTCCAAGTATAGGCATGCGCATGTTCCAAAGGTCTTCTCTTGGGAAGTTGCGTCCATCGTTATACAATAGAGGTGCTACAAATAATAATAAGAACCATTCTGTCTCAAGTGTTAATTCTAAACTTGGAATGAAGAGGGCCAAAATAATTCCCAGTGCAATTTGAATTAAAGCAGTGGGGATAAATGGGATGTAATGCCCAATTATATTTGAAGCAAGTAGAGCAACTAATAAGAATAATATAATCATCAATAAATCCATAGCAAGTCTCCTTATAAAAAGTTGTCTAAACTTAGAGTACAATATATTGGCATAAACGCTAAATAATAAGCTTGTTCTTTATATCGTTTAGTTAAGTGTGTTCAACAGATTGTGACATAAATCATGGGGAAGTTTGGAAACTATAGATTATAATTAATAGGATAGTAATAGAATATGAACGGAGTTGAATACGTTGAAAAGAGTAGTAGTAATTGGTGGCGGAATCACAGGAATGAGTACTATGCATTATCTTCAACGACAAGCACAGCAGCAAGGTCTCGATATAGATTTAACTTTAGTTGAAAAAGGAGAAAAGTTAGGAGGTAAAATGGTTACAAGAGAAAAAGAGGGCTTCATTATGGAGGTAGGTGCAGACTCCATCGTTGCTAGGCATACAAGTGTAAAACCATTAATTGAAGAATTAGATTTAACTGATCGCGTTGTTTATAACGGAACTGGCGTTTCTTATATTTTGAGAGATAATGAATTACACGCCATTCCAGTAGAAAGTGTATTTGGGATTCCTATGAATAAAGAATCTTTAGCTACTAGTACATTACTTTCTGAAGAAGGAAAGAGAGCAGTTGAAAAGGATTTAACAATTACGGATATTCCTTTTACAAATGAAAGCTCTGTTGGAGAATTCCTTACGTATTATTTGGGAAGTGAAATTGTTGAAAAGCAAATTGCCCCCGTATTATCAGGTGTGTATTCAGGTGATTTGAATAAATTAACAATTGGTGCGACATTACCTTATTTATTACAATATAAAAAAGAGTTCGGTAGCTTAATGAAAGGCTTCGAAGCAAATAAAGAAAGCTTCCAAAAAAATGCAACGAAAAAATTCATCTCTTTTGAAAATGGTTTAGCTGAATTGTTTGATCGTATGGAAGAAAGATTACACCAAGCAACTATTTTAAAAGGAGTTTCAGTTACAAAATTAAAAAAACAGGATAGCCAATATATGCTTCAACTGGACTCAGGTGAAAAAGTAGTAGCAGACTATGTTGTCTTAACGACACCGCATCGTGCAGCACAGCAGATGCTAAGTAATGAAGCATTGAACCCTAGCTTTGATGCATTACAAACAGGCTCTATTATTACGGTGTACTTGGCATATGACTTACCGAATGAGACATTACCAGCAGATGGCACGGGATTTATCGTGTCGAAAGGAAATAATGTGGATTGTAATGCGTGCACATGGACGAGTAAAAAATGGCAGCATACATCCAAAAATAATCAGCTACTTATTCGTATGTTCTATAAAAAGAACAATCCACGCTTTGAAGAGTTTCGCCAAATGAGCGATGAAGAATTAGTAGAAGTTGCACGTAATGACGTGAAGAAAAGCTTGAATATTGAACAACAGCCATTATTTGTAGATATTGAAAAATGGTTTGATTTAATGCCCATTTATAATTTACAGCATAAACAAGCGATTGAGCAGTTAGAAACCGTAATGGAACAACAATATCCAAATCTTTATTTAGCA
Organism: Candidatus Kurthia equi; assembly: GCA_018065935.1. Taxonomy (GTDB): domain Bacteria; phylum Bacillota; class Bacilli; order Bacillales_A; family Planococcaceae; genus Kurthia; species Kurthia equi. The sequence continues at coordinate 27,772 of JAGHSJ010000338.1, read as the reverse complement.
GGTAGCTCTTACTACGGTGTAGGAATTGGGCTTTGTATCGAAAATGGTAAGCAAGTAGCGAATAAAATCCTTGAAGTGGTGCCAGTTTAGAAAGTTGAAAAACAGGTTGTGTGTCTGTACAATACGAAGTACTAGGTGACGAGGAGGAAACCATAATGAAGCGAAAATTAAGCTTAACGATTGGCCTTATTTTATTAGTATTAGGCATTGCGCTAATTTTTAATAAACAGATTATGGGCTTTATTGTCACGAATATGACAGAACAGGCAATTTCACAATTTGATGAGGCACAAGCGAAAAATTCTAAAGATGTGAATTTCGAATTCGATGATGTGAAGGATTTAAGCTTACAAGATGTGTTGAAGGCACAAATGAATAATAATGATGTCCATTCGGTTGGCACGATTAGTGTACCGGATGTCGGCTTACAGCTACCTATTTTATATGGTGTTTCGAATACAAATTTGGCAATTGGCGCAGGCACGATGAAGAAAGACATGAAGCTTGGAAAAGGGAATTATGCACTTGCAGGTCACAATATGAATAACAACACAACCTTATTTAGTCCGTTAACGAAGGCTGAAAAAGGAATGAAAATGTATACAACAAATTATGAACGTGTATACACGTATACAATCAAGAAAATCTTCATTATTGAGGCTTCACAAGTAGATGTTATCGAGGATAAAGAGAACGAGCGTTTATTGACGCTTGTGACATGTAATTATGATGGTTCTAAACGTTTAATCATACAAGGTGAATATAATCGTGCAGATGACTTTGATAAAGCACCGAAAAATGCGTTTACAACAAATAAATAAAATAGAGAAAATCCAAGTAGTGAGTAAAATGCTACTTGTTTTTTTATTTGAACATTTGTTATATGTTCAGAATATTCTATCTTATGCGATTATTTAGATAAAGGCTGTTGGAACTATTGACGAGTCTCGGCGAAAGGGGTATGATTCTTTTAATATTTTAAAAATTCAATAATTTCTTATCAAGAGAAGTAGAGGGACTGGCCCGACGAAACTTCAGCAACCAGCCATTGAGATGGTCAGGTGCTAATTCCAGAAGAACGCTTTGTTCTTGAAAGATAAGGAGGCTCTATTCGATTAATCTAAAATCGCCTTCTTATTTTTATAAGAAGGCTTTTTATATAGTGAGAAGTTTTATATGAGGAGATGAATGAGATGGGTTTGTTGGAAGACTTAAAGACAAGGGTATTAACGGCAGATGGGGCAATGGGAACATTACTTTATTCATACGGTATTGATTATTGTTATGAAGAATTAAATGTAAAAAAACCAGAAGTGATTGAGAATATTCATTGCTTATACATAGAAGCGGGCGCAGATGTGATTCAGACAAATACTTACACAGCTAACTCGATTAAACTGGCACGTTTTGCTATGGAAAATGAGTATGAACAATTAAATCGCGCAGGTGTAGAGGTGGCAAAAAAAGCTGCTAAAGCAGGCGGACAATATGTATTAGGCACGATTGGTGGTATACATGGTATACGAAAAATTGATGAAACGCTTGAGGAAGTAATTGATTCATTAGTTGCTCAAGCTAAGGTATTACTTGAGAGTGGTGTAGATGGTTTACTATTGGAAACTTTCTATGATTATGAGGAATTAGAGACATTAGTGAAAACCCTACGTGTACAAACAACTTTACCGATTATTGCACAGGTATCAATGCATGATCCGGGTGTATTAATAAATGGTATGAAATTAAATGATGCATTAAAAGGCTTAGAAACTGCAGGTGCTGATATTGTCGGCGTAAACTGTCGCTTAGGACCGCATCATACAATTCAAGCCTTAGAAAATGTGGAACTACCTACTAATGCCTTTTTATCTGCCTATCCGAACGCAAGTCTATTGGATGTGGAAGAAGGAAAAGTTGTCTTTGAATCCGAAGCAGACTATTTCGGAAAAGCTGCAGTTGAGCTACGCAATGAAGGAGTACGCTTAATTGGGGGTTGTTGCGGTACAACACCTGCTCATATTAAAGAAGTGAAGCGTTATTTATCAGGTATTATTCCAATTCAGGATAAATCTATTGAGGAAAAAGAAGTAATCATTCGTGATGCTGAAGCATCTGCTTTTGAACCGTTGCATATTCGTGCGAAAAAAGGCCGCTCCATCATTGTGGAATTAGATACACCACGCCATTTAGAAACAGCTAAATTTATTGAGGGAGCAGAGATTTTACATCGTGCGGGTGCAGATGCTGTGACGATGGCAGATAATTCATTAGCTTCACCGCGTATTTCTAATATTGCCATGGGTTCTATTTTAAAATACGAAAAAGAGGTGCGCTCATTAGCTCATATTACATGTCGAGACCGTAATTTAATTGGCTTACAGTCGCATTTAATGGGCTTGGATGCTCTGGGTATCAATGATATTTTAGCTGTCACAGGTGACCCAACAAAGGTGGGGGATTTCCCCGGAGCTACGAGTGTCTATGATGTTTCGAGCATTGAGTTACTGCAATTAATCAAAAAACTAAATGAAGGCATCTCTTTCTCAGGAAAGCCACTGCGTAAAAAAGCGAACTTTTCTGTGGCGGCTGCTTTTAATCCAAATGTACGAGTTGTTGCACGAGCAGTACCAAGATTAGAGAAAAAAATTGCTGCAGGAGCCGACTATTTCATTACACAGCCCGTGTATTCAAAAGAGAAGATTATTGAGATTTATGAGGCAACAAAGCATTTGGATACACCTATTTATATTGGAATCATGCCACTAACGAGCTTGCGCAATTCGGAATTTCTACACAATGAAGTGCCCGGCATTAAATTGTCTGAGGAAGTGTTGGAACGTATGAAAGCTGCAGATATTGATAAAGAAACTGCACAGGCTGAAGGATTACAAATCGCGAAAGAATTGATTGATACCGCAGCAGAATTATTTAATGGGATTTATTTAATTACGCCATTCATGCGCTATGATATGTCGATTGAATTAATTCGTTATATAAATGAACTGGACGGTCGAGTTGAAGGAGGAAATACGTATGTCGAAGCATCTAATTGAGGGACGCATCAAACAACATATATTAGTATTGGATGGAGCAATGGGAACCATGCTTCAAAACGCTAATTTAACACCAGAGGATTTTGGCGGAGAAGAATTAGATGGTTGTAATGAAAATCTGAACTTAACTAGACCAGATGTGGTTGCATCTATTCATAAAGCCTATTTTGAAGCAGGTGCTGATATTGTATCTACGAATACATTCGGTGGAACACCAGTCGTACTAAATGAATACGGTTTGGGACATAAGGCAGAAGAAATTAATAAACGCGCTGTGCAAATTGCGAAGGAAGTAGCTAATCAATTGTCTACGCCTGAATGGCCACGTTTTGTAGCTGGAGCAATGGGACCAACGACAAAAACATTGTCCGTTACAGGTGGGATTACATTTGATGAGCTAAAGCATGACTTCTATGTGCAAGCGAAGGCATTAATTGAAGGTGGAGCAGACGTCCTACTTTTAGAAACGTCACAAGATATGTTGAATGTAAAGGCGGGCACACTAGGTATCAAACAAGCGTTCAATGAATTAGAAAAAGAAATTCCAGTCATGATTTCAGGAACGATTGAACCAATGGGGACAACATTGGCTGGTCAGAGTATTGAAGCTTTTTATATTTCAATTGAACATATAAAGCCACTTTCAGTTGGGCTAAATTGTGCAACTGGACCAGAATTTATGACGGATTATTTACGTTCATTGTCAGAGCTAGCAACAAGCTATGTGAGTTGTTATCCAAATGCAGGGCTGCCGGATGAAGATGGTCATTACCATGAGACACCGGAAAGCTTATCGAAGAAATTAGCTGGCTTTGCAGATAAAGGTTGGTTAAATGTTGTTGGTGGTTGTTGTGGAACGACACCTGCTCATATTCGAGCAATTCGTGAAACCATTGCGAATAAACAACCAAGACAAATTGAAGAAAAACCGAAAAGCCATATGGTTTCAGGAATTGAGCCGTTAATTTATGATGAAACGATGCGCCCACTTTTTGTTGGGGAGCGTACAAATGTCATCGGCTCACGTAAATTCAAACGTCTAATTGTAGAAGGTAAATTTGAAGAGGCTGCAGAGATTGCACGTGCACAGGTGAAAAATGGGGCACATGTTGTAGATATTTGTTTAGCCAACCCAGACCGCGAAGAATTAGAGGATATGGTCAATTTCATGAAGGAAGTCGGACAAAAGGTAAAAGTGCCGTTTGTTATTGACTCAACTGACGAAAAAGTAATTGAGGAAGCATTGAAATATTCTCAAGGGAAAGCAATCATCAATTCAATTAATTTAGAAGATGGGGAAGAACGTTTGGATGCGGTACTACCAATCGTGAAAAAATATGGTGCTTCGATTGTTATTGGAACAATTGATGAAGAGGGAATGGCTGTAGACCGTCACCGTAAACTGGAGATAGCTGTAAGAGAATATGATTTACTCGTGAATAAATGGGGCATTGCACCAGAAGATATTATTTTCGATCCACTTGTATTCCCTGTTGGGACAGGGGATGAGCAATATATTGGTTCAGCTGTTGAAACGATTGAAGGCATTCGTTTAATTAAAGAAAAATTACCACGTGCATTGACGATTTTAGGTGTATCAAATGTGTCATTTGGTTTACCACCAGTTGGTCGTGAAGTGTTGAATGCTGTTTACTTATATAACTGTACGCAAGCTGGCCTAGATTATGCCATCGTCAATACAGAAAAACTTGAGCGCTATGCTTCGATTCCAAAAGAGGAAATCGAATTAGCGAATAATCTTTTATTCAATACGACGCGAGAAACTTTAGCTGTATTTACAGATTTCTATCGTGATAAAAAGAAAGAGAAAACAGAAGCAGATATTCCAAAAACTGTTCCTGAACGTCTTGCTTATTATATTTTAGAGGGGACGAAGGAAGGGCTAATTCCAGATTTAGAAAAAGCGCTAGATATGTATGATGCACCACTCGACATCATTAATGGGCCACTGATGGAAGGAATGGCAACAGTAGGTAAGCTCTTCAATGAGAATCAATTAATTGTAGCAGAGGTATTACAATCTGCTGGTGTAATGAAGGCAGCTGTATCCTATCTAGAAGGATTCATGGAAAAAGCTGCGGATGATGTAGGGAAAGGGAAAATCCTCATTGCCACTGTTAAAGGGGACGTTCATGATATTGGAAAAAACTTAGTGGATATTATTCTAAGCAATAATGGCTACAAAGTCATTGACTTAGGTATTAAAGTAACGCCACAGCAATTAATAGAAGCTATTCGTAAAGAGAAACCAGATGTAGTTGGTCTTTCGGGTTTACTTGTTAAATCAGCACAGCAAATGGTGATTACAGCACAGGATTTCAAAGATGCTGGTATTGATACACCAATCTTAGTAGGTGGTGCAGCTTTATCACGTCGCTTCACAGATACGAAAATTGCGGCGAACTACAATGGACCTGTGATGTATGCGAAAGATGCAATGATTGGTTTAGATATCGTCAATCGCTTACAGGGGGAGGATCGTGAAAATCTGCTTGGGGAAATTGCAGATGCCCAACAAAAACGTGTGGAGAAGGAAGCTACTCGAGGGGAACGCACAGCGGTTGCTGTTGCAGAAAGACCAGTGAAAACGGTTAGTAATGACTTCTCAGTTTATAAGCCAGCAGACACAAAACGTCATGTGCTAAGAGATTATTCAGTGAAACACTTACATCCGTATGTGAATATGCGTACGCTTATTGGTCATCACTTAGGGTTGAAAGGCTTTAATGGTGTGATTGAAGCAGATAGTGATCCAAGAGCGAAGGAATTACACGAGCTAGTGACAGGTTATTTACAATCTGATATTTTATCACCAGCTGCAATTTATCAATTCTTCCCTGCACAATCTGATGGGGATGATGTCATTATTTATGACCCAACAGATACAACGAAAGAAATTGAACGATTCACTTTCCCACGCCAACAAAAGGCACCCTTCCTGTGCTTGTCTGATTTCTTAAAGGAAAAAGCAAGTGGAGAAATGGACTATGTTGGGATTATGCTTGTGACTGCAGGCCATGGTGTACGTGAATATGCACAGCGCTTGAAAGACCAAGGGAAGTTCTTAGAAAGTCATGCCATTCAGGCGACAGCGCTTGAACTTGCTGAAGGCTTTGCTGAACGAATACACCAAGAAATGCGTGACCAAGCAGGCTATCCAGATGCGACAGACTTTACGATGCGTGATCGTTTTGCGGCGAAGTATCAAGGACAGCGTTTCTCATTTGGTTACCCAGCGTGTCCAAATTTAGAGGATCAAGAAAAGCTATTCAAGTTAATTACTCCTGAAGATATCGATGTAGAATTAACAGAGGGCTTCATGATGCAACCAGAGGCATCTGTTTCAGCGATTGTATTCAATCATCCAGATGCACGTTATTTTAATGTATAAATAGGGACGATATCATAATAAATTTTAAGAGGCTGGGACATACGTGTAAAAACACCATCTCATATGAGCATAAGAAAAACCGGAATCGCGCAGTGGGGTGGTTCCGGTTTTTCGTTGCGAACTCTAAAAAAGGAAAATGAGATGTTTTGTCCCAGCCTCTTTTTATTGTTTAATCAACGTATAGCAGGGAGTTTATTTGCTAGATTCCGTTTGTTACATGACAGTTGTCATATGACATTTATGACATTCACACCTACATGCATGATAAGAGAAGGGATATGATTAAATCATTAATAAAACAGGGGGCTAAAAAATGGATCGCGATAAAACGAAACAATTGCACAAAGCTGTTCAGCCTTATGCCAAGTCTAATAACGCTAAAAGTATTTTCCAAATGATTAATACAATAATTCCGTTGGTGGGTTTATGGATTTTAGCTTATGTAGTAGTAGATAAATCAATATGGGGAGCTTTGGGAATTAGTTTAGTTGCGTCGTTTTTTGCAGTACGTACGTTTATTATTTTCCATGACTGTACGCATGGTTCATTTTTCAAAAACAAAAAATTAAATGCAACAGTAGGTACGATAACAGGTATTTTAACAATGTTTGGCTATTCAAAATGGCGTCATGAACACTTAATTCACCATGCATCTAGTTCAAATTTAGATCAACGTGGTGTAGGTGATATTTGGATGATGACAATTGATGAGTATGTAGCAGCGTCAAAATGGCAAAAAATCGGGTATCGTTTATACCGAAATCCAATTGTTATGTTTGGATTAGGACCACTGTTTTTAATTTTAGTAGCCAATCGTAAAAATCGTAAAGGTGCTCGTCGTAATGAGCGTATCAATACGTATTTAATCAATGCTATTTTAGTAGCAGGTTATGGCACAATTATTTATTTCTTAGGTTTAACATCTTTCTTAGTTGTATCAGCCTTCTCTATGTATGTAGCAGCTATGTTGGGGATTTGGTTATTCTATATCCAACATACATTTGAAGATTCTTATTTTGAAGAAAAAGATGAATGGAATTATGTGAAAGCAGCTGTAGATGGTAGCTCATATTACAAATTGCCAGCAGTGTTCCAATGGTTAACAGGTAATATTGGTTTCCACCATGTGCATCATTTAGCGCCTAGAATTCCAAACTACGAGTTAGAGCATGCACATGAACACACACCACCATTACAACATGCAACAACGATTACATTGAAATTAAGTCTAGCGTCTATAAAATTCAAATTATATGATACAGAAAAATATGATTTTATTACCTTTAAGCAATTACCAAAACGTATTCGTAAAACAGGTATGAAACCTGTATTACCTATCAAAAAAGTTATTTAAATGAAAAGCGAAGAGGAAGCATTGCTGAATTCTTCGCTTTTTTTGTTATACTGAATGTATTAGGGAGAAGGAAGGGATTAGATGATTAGAATTGTCATTGCTGAAGATCAGGGTATGTTATTGGGTGCGATGAAAGCATTAATCAACATGGAAGATGATATGGAAGTCGTAGCAATTGCACATAATGGTGAGGAAGCATTAGTGAAAGTTCGCGAATTTAATCCTGATGTGGTGATTACTGATATTGAGATGCCTATAAAAACTGGATTGGATGTAGCAGAGGAATTAAAAGATGAGGCGTATAAAGTCATTATTTTAACTACTTTTGCTCGACCTGGTTACTTTGAACGGGCAAAAAAAGCTGGTGTGCGAGGTTATTTATTGAAGGATAGCCCAATTGAAGAGTTAGTTAATTCTATCCGAATTATTGTAGATGGGCGAAGAATCTATGCGCCAGAGTTAATTGATATCGTGTATGAAGCAGATTCTAATCCATTAACAGATCGTGAGTCGGAAGTATTGAGTTTAGTAGCAGAAGGAAAGACAACGAAGGAAATTGCAAAAGAGTTGTTTTTATCTCCTGGAACGGTTCGTAATTATATTTCGACGGTGTTGGATAAATTAGACGTCAGTAATCGTATTGAAGCAATTGCTCGCTTTAAAGAAAAAGGCTGGAACAAATGAAAAGCTCTGCGACATTTTAGATAATGTTGCAAAGCTTTTTTTGTTGGCATTTTAAAAAGTAATACGTATGAATGAGGCTATTTTACAGCTTTTTATTTTTTCTTTTTTGTAAGGCGTCCAAGAATAAAGGCACCAGCCCCGATTGCTAGTAATGTATTCGTTTTTTTGTTGAAAATTTGTTTTGTGACAAGATTTAAATTTTGTGGACGTTCTGCTAAGCGACGCATAAAGTATCCATACCAATCTTCTCCAAAAGGCACGTATGTACAGAAGTTGTAGCCTTCATTAGCAAGTTTTTGTTGCATGTCTTTACGGAATCCATAAAGCATTTGAAATTCGAATTTATCATGTGAAATATTATGTAATTTCACAAATTCTTTTACATGCTCGATTACATGGTGGTCATGTGTAGCAACGGATGTGAATTTACCGTTTAATAAATGGTACTCAATTAGACGGATAAAGTTTGCATCAATTTCATCTTTTGTTTGGTAAGCATATTCTTCTGTTTCTTTGTACGCACCTTTTACGATACGTAAGCGGTAATTTTTGAATTTTTCCACGTCATCAATCGCGCGGTGGAAGTATGCTTGAATAACGGTACCAACATTATCATATTGTTCAGAAAGTCGTTCTACAAAATCAAATGTTTGCTGTAAACGATCATGTTTTTCCATATCAAAGTTTACAAAGATATTATATTGATGAGCTTTAGCTACTATTTCTTCTAATAGGTTAAAGCAAAATTCTTCATCAATATCTAAGCCAAGTTGAGAAGGCTTCAAAGAAATATGTGCATCTACATCATTGCTATGGATTGCTTCGATAACAGCGATAATTTGATTTTTAGCAGTCTCTGCATCAACCTGTTCACTTACAAATTCACCTAAGTTATCAATTGTACAAGAAATTCCTTGGTTGTTTAAATCCCGAATCGTGTGAATAACTTCATCAATATTTGTGCCAGCCACTACACTTTGTGCACCAAGCATTAAACCATACTTCTTCGCATTGTTGTTTAAAAACTTATTTTCAGAAAGAGCAATAAAAAAATCTTTTAGTGACATATAGCATTCCCCTTACATTGATTAGTTTTAAATCCTTATATCTTTATTAAAACACGAATAGCTAAAAAATACATGAAATTAATGTGAAAAAGCGCTTTCTTTTAATATGCAGAATTTTCGGATAAATAAAGAATTTTTCATGTGAGCAGAAAAATTGAGTAAAGGGTTGTCAGAGGTATATGATGGATGAGTATAAATGAAGTAATGTTATTTCTACCCTTTTTAGACTAATTTGTTACTGGTTTTGTATCTTTTTATTACAAACAAGTTGCATTTACTTAATATTATATGTAACTTGTAAATAGGTACAAAATTAATATTATGACAAAAAAGTCGTCTTCCCACATGGAATGGGAAGACGATTTTTTCATTTCTAGAAAATGTATCAAAAAAAATCAATTTTTAATCATTTGCATATGCTTATTAAATAAAGTCGGATACGATAAAAAACCAAGCAATGCACTTGAAATAGCTGTTGTTGAGAGAAGCATAAATAAAATTAATAATTGAAATTGGACTGCTTGAATGGGATCTGCACCAGCAATAATTTGTCCACTCATCATCCCGGGTAGTTGGACGAGACCAATAGTTTTCTGCGCTTCAATCGTAGGGAGCATGCTCGTCTTAATAGCGGCTAATAGTTGGTGATGAACAGCTTGTTTAGGTGTCCCACCTAGAGAAAGAATAAGCTCAATTTGTTCTTTAGAACTTGCTACCTCTGAAATAAAACGGTTTAAAAATAGAATACATAAAATCATCGAACTTCCTATAGACATGCCGCTTAATGGAATAATATATTGTGCGGTAGCAGGGACGATATGAAAACCAAGTAAAATAGATAAAGTGACGATTTCTACTACGAAGAATGTCAGCAAAAGCTTCCATGTAATGCCATGTATAGGCTGTCCTTTTTTTCGTGCATTTAAAGTTGCGGTAAAAATCATCAGTAAAATCATGAGTAATGTGTAGAAGAGAGAGTCACTGGAAAAGACAAATTTTAAAATGAAACCGACTGCTAGCAATTGAATGATGGAGCGGAATGTGGCAATAATCGTATCTTTTTCTAAATCTAAATGTAAGGCCTTAGACAAAACTAAGGGGATGACTAAAAAAATTAAAGTGAGGGCTAATGTGCTATAGCTCATTCGATTATCTCAGTAAAAAAGTTTTGTACATATGTATTGTTTGATGTCTTCATCTTTTCTGCGTCTCCTTCCCAAATTAAATGACCATCTTTTAAAAACCAAATATAGTCACTTAATTTTAATGCCTGCTGTAAATCATGCGTAATCCAAATAATTGTTACACCATATTTTTGATTAAGTTTTAAAATGAGCTGTTCAATTTCGTGTGCAGAAGTATAGTCTAGTGCGGAGGTAATTTCATCTAATAATAAAATTTTATTTTTATTAATCAATGTTCGTGCGATTGAGACTCGCTGTTTTTGCCCACCAGATAAGTTACTTGCATCTTTTTGAAGAAACGTTTTGTCTAATCCGACGTCCTGTAATATAGAGGTCGCATCTGCAGTAGTGAGAAACTGTTTTTGTAATACCTTTGGCAGTTTAAGATTATCGTAAACAGTCCCTTTAATCATTGGAGCATCTTGTAGTGCAATGCCTACATTTTGTCTTAATTGCACTGGATTATAGTGCTCAATTGTTTCGTTATCTATGTAAATGCTGCCAGATGTTTGGGAAATTAAGCGATTACACATTTTTAATAAGGTTGATTTACCAGCACCAGAAGGACCAACTAGAGTGGTGATTTTTCCAGTGGGAATTTTTCCGCTGACGCCCTTAATGATTTGTTGCTGTTGAATGGTTAAATAAACATCTTGAAATTGAATGGCATAACTATTTTTTTCAATCATATACAAGGCCCCTTTTACAATAAATGATATAAATTATGTGTATACTTTGAATACCTATTAACAAGAAAAGATAAGGTGATAAACATGCTAGGACATATACCAACAGATACAGAGTGGCAAGCAATTGTGGAAAAGGATGAATCATTTGATGGAAAACTAATTTACGCGGATACTTCAACGAAAATTTGCTGTCATCCATCTTGTAAATCAAAAACACCAGATAGACAAAATGTACGTGTGTATAAATTATTAGAACAAGCCATGGAGTTAGGTAACAAGCCTTGTAAGCGGTGCAAACCGGGTGGAATAAAAATCTCTGATGTCGAATGGACAGATCAAATGAATCGCTATATGGACCAAAATTATACGGAACATATTACATTGCAATTGCTGGCAGATGAGTTTCACGGTAGCCCATACCATTTACAAAGAGTGTATAAACAGACGAAGGGATATACGCCGACAGAATACTTACAAAAATTGCGTATTGAGCATGCAATTACACTTTTAAAAGAAACATATGCTACAGTTGAAGAAGTGGGGCATCGAATCGGATTACATAACACCTCTTATTTTATTACATTATTTAAAAAAATAACTGGTAGCACACCGAAACAATATAAAAAAATAGTAGAAGGTAGGTAATGACAATTACAGTTTACTTTGACTCGATAGATGGATGCGATGAAGAAATTTTTTTGGCTGCAACAGCGCGTGGACTATGTTTTGTGAGTAACAATTATCAGGAAATGCAAGACACTTTAGCTAAACCGGGGGTGAGTAACCTCATCTTAAATGAGCAGCAGATGAAACCTTATACAACGCTTTTTTCGCAATATTTTCAAGGAGACAATGTAGATTTTACAGTCCTACCACTCGATATTAAAGGAACAAACTTTCAACAACTTGTTTGGAAAGCCCTTGTTCAAATTCCTTACGGTAAGCTGTGTAGCTACTCAGACATTGCTGAACTAATTAACAAGCCGACAGCAGTGCGAGCAGTAGCCAATGCAATCGGTAAAAATCCGATTTTAGTCATGATTCCCTGCCATCGCGTGATAGGAAAAAATGGTCAATTAACAGGATTTCGAAATGGCTTAGCATTAAAAAAACAATTACTTCAGTTAGAAGGAAGCTTGACATCAAATCATTCATAATAATGAAGATATGATATGTATCCATCTAAACGAACTACGTATAAGAAGAGGACAAATCACGTTTTAATGCGCGATTTGTCCTCTTTGTTGCAAATAAGAAAGAAATAACTAGGATATATTTTTGATTTAGATTTTTTGTGGTGTCCCTTTTTCATTTAGTTCTTCAATCGCTTTAGGTAATTCTAATGAAAATAAAGGCAGTGTATTTAAATGAATAATATCTGTCCGATCAATCGAATCTCCTTCTATTAGAATAGCGGCGCGAGCAACAATTTCTCCGCCTGCTTGCGTAACAAGAGATTCAAGTGCTTCTAAAGAAGAACCAGAGCTGATAACATCATCAATGATTGCGACACGCTTATCTTTTAAAAATGCGGCATCATCATAGTCGAGGACTAGAAGCTGTTTCCCTGCTGTAGTAATCGAGTGAACTTCATGGATTAATGGCTGATGCATATAGTTTTTAATTTCTTTACGAGCCACGACATAGCGTGGAATAGTTAAGATTTTCGACAGTTCATAAATCAGTGGAATCCCTTTTGCCTCTGCAGTAACTAATACGTCTATATGTGGAAGTTTTGAGGCAATTTCAATGGCACTTGCACTAACAAGTTCTACATCTCCAAGTAAATTAAAGCTAGCAATAGAAAGTTCGTCTGTCACTGGAACAATTGGAAGATGTCTAATATGACCAGCGATTTCGATTGAGTAAGTTTTCATGTAGTAAACTCCCTTTAGTTAGTTGATTTTTTATATCGAATCTTTTTAAATAAGTAAAATAAAACTTTAAATTGAAATAAATTCAATTTTTCTATAAACATAGTTTACTTTAAATTATGTAAGTTGTGTGTTGATTAATGTGTAAAAAATCGAATTATGAAAAGATGTTCATACAATGAAATATGATATAATGTCTTTTACAGATGACAAGACACAACAAATATGTCGAAATTATGTATGAATTCAACGACTTATTCCGCCATTTTTGCTATGATGTATTACATAAATAGTGAATGATAAAAGAAATGACTTGAAAAGATCTCTTATGGGTATTATATGAAGAGATTCTTAGTTAATTAGTAGAAAATAAAACTTAAATGATTGCTTAAACAACACAGTGGAAGAGGGAGCATACTATGAAAAAGATATATCCAGATGATAGTTTAGCTTTACACACAGACTTATACCAAATTAATATGGCAGAATCATATTGGGCAGATGGGATTCACAATCGAAAATCAGTTTTCGAATTATATTTCAGAAAGTTACCATTTGGTAATGGCTATGCTGTGTTTGCAGGGTTAGAAAGAATGTTAGATTATTTAAGAAACTTTAAATTCAGCGACTCGGATATTGAATATTTACAACAAGAAGTGGGCTATAAAGACGATTTTATAAGCTATTTGAAAGAGCTGCGCTTTACTGGCGATGTTTACTCAATGTTAGAAGGCGAAACCGTCTTTGGCAATGAACCAATCGTTCGTATTGAAGCACCTTTAGTAGAAGCACAATTGATTGAAACAGCTTTATTAAATATTGTGAACTACCAAACTTTGATTGCGACAAAGGCCAGCCGTATTAAACATGTGGCACAAGATGCGACAGTCATGGAATTTGGAACACGTCGCGCACAAGAAATGGATGCAGCAATCTGGGGGACAAGAGCAGCAATTATCGGCGGTTTTTCTTCAACAAGTAATGTTCGAGCGGGTAAATTATTTGATTTACCTGTTTCAGGAACTCATGCCCATTCATTAGTACAAGCCTATCGAAGCGACTATGAAGCGTTCCATGCATATGCACGTCGTCATAAAAATTGTGTATTTTTAGTAGATACATTTGATACCTTAAAATCAGGTGTCCCATCAGCTATTCAAGTGGCTAAAGAGCTTGGAGATAAGATTAATTTTGTCGGCATTCGCTTAGATAGTGGCGACATCGCATTCTTATCGAAGGCTGCACGTAAAATGTTAGACGATGCAGGCTTCCCAGATGCAAAAATTGTTGTTTCAAATGATTTAGACGAGTATACAATGTTGAACTTAAAGGCGCAAAATGCAAAAGTCGATATGTGGGGAATTGGCACAAAAATAATTACTGCCTATGATCAACCTGCATTAGGTGCTGTCTATAAAATTGTTTCAATAGAAGATGAAACAGGCAAAATGGTGGATACGATTAAAATTTCTGCTAATGCAGAAAAAGTGACGACACCAGGGCGTAAAAAACTGTACCGCATTATTGATAAAGAAAATGGTCGCGCTGAAGGTGACTATATTACGATGTACGATGAAAATCCTGAAAATGAAAATAAAATAAAAATGTTCCATCCTGTGCACACATTCATTTCAAAATTTGTCACAAACTTTGAAGCAAAAAACTTACATCATAAAGTCATTGAAAACGGTGAAGTTATTTATACAAGCCCAAGTGTCAAGGAAATGAAGGAATACGCGAAAGAAAACCTAGCATTATTGTGGGATGAGTATAAACGCTCACTTAACCCAGAAGAGTATCCAGTCGATTTAAGTCAAAAATGCTGGGATAATAAAATGCGTAATATTGAAGAAGTTCAGCAAATGGTGAATCAAGTAAACGATAGTATCGGAGGCTTTGAAAGATGAACTTACAGCAAAAAATAATTAGTGAGTTAAAGGTAGCGCCAGTCATTAATGCCCAAGAAGAAATCCGTCGCACAATTGATTTCTTAAAGGAATACGCTAGAAAACATAGCTTTGTAAAAGGTTATGTTTTAGGTATTTCTGGCGGACAGGATTCCACTTTAGCTGGTAAACTGACACAATTAGCTGTAGATGAATTGAACGAAGAAAGTGCATCGGATAAGTATCAATTTTGGGCAGTTCGACTTCCGTATGGTATTCAAGCAGATGAAGCTGACTGTGAAGATGCATTAGCGTTCATTCAACCAAGTAAGACGTATACGGTGAATATAAAAACAGCTGTTGATGCTGGTGTCGAAGCACTAAAAACAGCAGGTGTAGAGCTAACAGATTTTCAAAAAGGCAATGAAAAAGCACGTGAACGCATGAAAGTGCAATTTGCGATAGCTGCAGCAAATAGTGGTGTCGTACTAGGAACGGATCATGCTGCTGAGGCGATTACAGGCTTTTATACAAAATTCGGCGATGGTGCAGCAGACTTGACACCACTTTGGCGATTGAATAAAAGACAAGGAAAGCAGTTATTACATGAATTAAATTGCCCACCACATCTTTATGAGAAGGCACCAACTGCAGATTTAGAAGAAGATAAACCAGCATTACCAGATGAGGTCGCATTGGGTGTGACTTATGAACAAATTGATGATTACTTAGAGGGGAAAATAATTGTGCCTGAAGCGCAAGAAAAAATTGAAGGCCATTATTTAAAAACCGAACATAAACGCCATCTACCTATAACGGTTTATGATGATTTTTGGAAATAGTATAATTTAGGCATTCGGTGAATTATTCACCGAATGCTTTTTTTGACGAAAAAGATTCACATGGATTTTCATTTTATTTCACATTTTAAGGGTAAAGTAAGAGAGTAAATAAAGTGGTAATTAAAGGAGAGTCATTTGGATGAAATATAAATTAGCAATGAGCGCATTAGTAGCCGTATCATTATTAGCAGCATGTAATAATTCAGATACATCAACTAAAGATTCAAATACGAAAACAGAAACAACTCAAAACTCAGCTACAAATGAAGAAAAAGCTACAACAGAAGTAGCGGGTGTCACATTAAAAGAACCAGCAAAAGATGAAGTTTGTGCTTTTTGTAATATGAAAGTATATCAAAAAACCACTGATTTAGGTGCATTCACCGCACAGGCTGTAGATGAAAAAGGAAAGAATTTGTTCTTTGATGATGCAGGGTGTATGTTAAACTATGAGCGTGAACATAATGTAACTCTTGATAAATATGTGAGAAATTACGATGATAAAGAGTGGATGAAATTAGATGATGCTATCGTTGTAGAAGGTGACTTTAAAACACCGATGAAATACGGCTTTGCATACTTCAAGGATATGAAATCTGCAAATGCCTTTATCGAAAAAAATAAAGGTGCAGAGGTAACGGATGTCAGTGAAATTAATGATGATGCACATGAACGTTATGAAAAAATGAATGGCACAGAAAAAATGGACGACATGGACATGGATGATAAAGATGATATGGACAACGAAAAATCAGAACATGATAGCCATGAATAAATAGTAGTGAGTGCCTTCCACTTATGTGGGGGGCGTTCCTATAATTACTGGGGGCAAAAAGATGAAATGGCGTTTTATTATCGCTTTTGTCATCAGCTTAATTGGATTTTCATTACAGGCACACGCTGAGTCTCTGCAAGATCAAATTGATAAAACTCCAGCTGGGGGCACATTGAAACTTTTTGATCGTGTGTATCGAGAACAAGCAACTATTTCAAAACCGATTACGATTATTGGTAGTGAAAAGACATTGATGAAGGCCGGCTATGACAACACAGTTTTAACGATAGAAAATACCAAAGATGTTACACTTGAAAATTTGAATTTTGCACGTTCTAAATCTGCCATAGATGTGAAGAAATCTTCACAAATAAAAATCAAAGACATAAAAATGATTTACATGTTTAGTGGTGTGACAATTCGTAATTCGACAGGTATTACAGTAGATAACTTTTTCATGCGAGGACTTGACGGCCAGTATGCTAGTAAAGGAACAGGAATTGCTGCATATGATAGTAAGAAAATCAATATTTCGAACAGTAGCATCACAGAAGTATTAGACGCCTATTATCTTGAACGTGTAACAGGCTCAAGAATCTTAAATAATAAGGCAACCTACAGTCGTTATGGATTGCATTATATGTATGGAAAAGATATTTATGCACGTGATAATTTGTTAGAAAATAATGTAACAGGTATTATGCTAATGATTGCAGAAAATGCTTTATTAGAAAAAAATACAATTCAATATCAGAGTGATTGGAATAGTTCTGGTTTTACATTGTATGATGCAGAAAACATCGTGACAAAAAATAATAAACTCATTGGTAATCGGACGGCCATCTCTAGTCAAAATATGAAAAAATCAACGATTAAGAATAATGTATTTTTAACGAATCAAACAGCTGTTGAATTTACAGGTTCGGAAAAGGATAATACCGTTGAAAATAATGATTTTTTAGGGAATATCTTAAATATCCGTTCAGATGGTACAAGTAGTGATATTACGAGTAATTTCTATGATGATTATTCAGGATTTGATGTCGATGAGGACAATTATGGTGATGAAAAATATGTTGCCTTACAAAGTTTTGGTCAATGGATGGTAAGAGAACCAGCTTATCAATACTTCACTGAATCTCCGAGTGTCGTATTATTAAACCAAATGGACCAACAAACGAACAAAACAGAAACGAATCAGCTAGTGGATAACAAACCATTAATGAAGGCGATATCTGAACAAAAAAATGAGCATTCAGTAAATATCTGGTTGATTATAGTAGGTGCAATTATCTTTATTGGTGGACTATACGGTTGGAGAAGGAGTATTCGAATATGAAAAAATCATTGATGACAGCAGTATTAGCAACAGCAGTATTACTAGCTGGTTGTGGCGATAAAACATATGAAGCAAAAAAAATTAATCCGCAAACAGATGTCTGTGAGATTTGTAATATGAGTATTGCTAATGAGAAATACGCAGGGCAAATTGCTTTGAAAAATGGTGACTATGAAATGTTTGATGATCTAGGTTGCTTAATGCAATATTACACAAAAATGAAAAAAGATGACTTAGGTGAGGCTTTTATTAAAGATGAAGCAAGTGATGAATGGCTAAACGTCGAAAAATCAGTATTTGTTTTTGATAAGAGTATTCCAACACCAATGAGCTATGGTGTGATTGCTTTTAAAGATGAAGCAGCAGCTAAGCAATATGTGGAGAAGACAGATGCTGGGAAAATTATCAGTTTCGAAGACTTAAAGAGTTTCGATTGGGGAGCGTAATAGACGATGAACCAACTTTTTATAAAACTTGAATGGAAACAAATGCTGAGAAGTAAGTGGATGCAGCTTGTAGGGGTCCTATTTATATTGGTATTTGCGGCTATCGCATTAATTCAGCAATTGGCATTACCAGTGGATGGCTTTACAAGACAAACAGCTAGTTTCTTGAATTTACTGCTATTCTTACTACCTTTATTTGTCCTTACAATAGGAAGTATGAGCGTAGCAAGTGATGTAGAGTCAGGCTGGTACTCATTACTTAAAACCTATCCAATGTCGCTAGGTGGGTATATATTCGGTAAATACATTTCACTAGTTCTATCATTTTTCCTTATTCTTTTACTCTCATTTGCGATTGTGCTAATTATGAGTGGAGTGGCAGGAGCAGTTCAACTTCCTATCATATTTGTTGTGCTATCGATTTTAACTGTCCTAATCTTTGCAGCAATCGCCGTATTATGTGGGGTAATTGCCAAAAATAGATTACATGCATTGTCTATTTCCTTAGTTGTATGGGCAGCAGCATTATTATTGATTTCCTATGTATTAATGGCAGTAGGCACATTCCTACCGGGCCATGTCATGTTAACGCTAACCATTATTATGATGCATCTTAACCCAGCGGAATGGATTCGCTTTGGCTATTTCCTATTCTCTGGTCAAACAACTGTATTAGGACCATCGTATTTTGATTTTGTAAACTTCTATAATTCGGTATTAGGCTATTTAATTTATAGCGTCGTTTGTGCATTTTGGATTTTCTGTCCACTATTTGTTGCACAATGGATTTTATCAAGAAAGGGGAGAGCTGAATGATTTTACAAGGTAAAGCAGTCACAAAGGTATACTCCTCTAATAATGGTTTACATGGGATTGATTTTGAATTACAAAGTGGACGAATCATTGCTCTAGCTGGTGGGAATGGTGCAGGAAAAAGTACATTAATCCGCCTATTAATAGGTGAAGAAGAACCCAATAGCGGAGAATTATTATGGCAAGACGGTGTTTCTATGCGTTATATGCCGGATGATGTCAATTTTCCACAGACACTAACAGCTTATGAAATTCTTCAATTATTGGCACATCTAAAAAAATTACCGAAGCAACGAGTAGAAGAAGTCTTGAAGCGTGTTGGACTTTGGGAATTTCGTAAACAGCATGTACGACAGTTCTCTAAAGGAATGCGTCAACGTTTAAATCTAGCCCAAAGTTTACTTGGTGACGAACAATTATTAATCTTAGATGAACCTACCAATGGCCTCGATTTATTGTGGATTGCGGAATTGAAAAAAATTCTGAATGAACAAAAAGAAGCGGGCAAAACGATTTTATTCTCTACACATTTATTGTCTTTTGCAGAGGAATTAGCGGATGACGTACTGTTACTTCATGATGGACGTATTTTAATGGATGGCTCTTTACAGCAAGTCCTTTCTCAAGAAAATGCCCAGCATTTAGAGGAACTATTTATGCGTAAAATTGGTCTTATAAGAGAAGAAAGTAAAAAGTATTAATTTAATAAGAGGCTTGGGCGGATATAATGGGTGCTACCAGGAAATCGTCTGAGTTTAAGAGGGTGGGGGATTACGTTCAAACGTGATTCCTCATTTTGTTTAAACGTTTAAATAAAGAAATGAAAAAACGTATCCATATACTTAGATTTATATAATAACAAAAAAATCCACTTTTATTAGCCCATTTGTTGACTACAAGTGAAAATAACTTCAAAATAAAAGAAATACATATAAAAGTTACAGGGGGAAAGTACATGGAAGCACAGCAAAAATTGCAAGCAATTGTTCATAATATAGAAAAAGTAATGATTGGTAAAAAACATATAGCAGAACTAAGTGTAGTTGCCTTATTAGCTCAAGGGCATATTTTACTGGAAGATGTACCCGGAGTCGGGAAAACAATGATGGTACGCGCATTAGCCAAATCGGTAAATGCAGATTTCAAACGTATTCAGTTTACACCGGATTTACTGCCTTCTGATGTAGTAGGTGTTTCTATCTATAATCCGAAAGATATGGAATTCCATTTTAGACCTGGACCAATTATGGGCAATATCATTCTTGCTGATGAAATTAATCGTACCTCACCTAAAACGCAGGCTGCACTATTAGAAGCGATGGAAGAAGCCTCTGTAACAATTGACGGTAAAACACTTCAGATATCCAAACCATTCTTTGTTATGGCTACTCAAAATCCAATTGATTATGAAGGAACCTATCCATTACCTGAAGCACAGCTCGATCGTTTTTTATTGAAAATGAAAATGGGCTACCCAACTAAAATGGATGAAGTTGAAATTTTACGTCGCGCAGAAAGAGAAAGTCCACTGAATGCATTGCAATCGGTTATTACCATTGATGAATTAATACTGCTTCAAAATGAAGTAAATGAAGTGGCTGTATCCGATATGATAAAAGATTATATTGTGACACTCTCTCAAAAAACGAGAGAACATCCAGCTGTTTATTTAGGTGTCAGTCCGCGTGCTTCCATTGCATTAATGAAGGCTGTTCAAGCATATGCTCTTTTAAAAGGTAGAACCTATGTAAGACCGGATGATGTGCAATACTTAGCTCCGTATGTTTTTGCACATCGTATTTTATTAAAGCCTGAAATTCGTTATGACAGTGTAACCGTTGAGGATATCATCGGACGTATTCTGATTAATACAGCTGTTCCTGTAAGGAAGATGGATCAACTATGAAGTCCAAATTTCGCAGATTAACCGCATCTTTTATGCGGATTTCTCTTGTCATTTTACTTTTTCTCGTGACATTGATATTTGCCATCATACAAGGTGGCTTTTTACTATGGTTTATTTTCTTTATGCTTGTTCCCTTCGTACTTTATTCGCTACTTGTATTTTTCACACCGCTACAAAATATTTCACTTGAGCGCACCATTACAAGTGGACGCCTAGAAGAAGGGGATTCTTTAACGCTAACGATGGTGCTAAAACGAAAATCTGCATTACCTATTTTGTTTTTAGCCATAAAGGAAGTAGAGCCTAAAGGAATGTTTGAATATGTAGATGAACGACTTATTCGAAAAATTGTTGTTATGGGGTTGAAAAAAGAAATCACATGGGATTACCAAATAAAAAATATAGCGCGAGGACGCCATGAACTACAGGGAATTCAAATTGGTATTGCTGATTTACTTGGGTGGGTTCGAAAAACAACATATGTCAAAGCGCCTAAAGCAATTGTTGTTTATCCAAAAGTAGAGCCTTTCTTTTTTGAACGTGCGATTTCTCATGATCATGGACAATTTGGCTACACAAGTAAAAAGAAACAACAACATTCTACAATGGTAGCAAGTGTTAGAGAATATGTGCCGGGTGATCGAATAACTTGGCTCCACTGGCCGAGTTTTGCGAAAACAGGTAATTTATATACAAAAGAATTTGAGTTTCAACAATCTGAAGATATTTGTGTGATTTTTGACAGTGCAAAAGGAACTGATTTTGAGGGGCAAGTTTCATTTGCAGCCTCATTAATTACTGCTGCATTGCAACAAAAAGAGCAAATCAGTTTTTTAGGAACTGGTGAGAAACCATACGAAATTGAAGAATTCAATTCACAGGCAGATTTAGAAAAGACGATGTATTACTTAGCGACAATTGAGCCAACACCATTTGATATGCGTATGTACTATGAAAAAAATCATATGATAGCAGATGCTAATGCTCTATTATTAATTACCTCAAATTTAACCGCAGAGTGGATTGAATTACTTGGACGTTCGGCTAAAAAAGGCAGCGAACCCGTTATATTTGTTGTTCACCCGCATAATTATCGTGCGTTTGTTGAAGATGAAGCACTTGAACGCTTAGCGCAATCGAAAGGCATTCAAATCCGCTACACAGAACGCGGTCAATTTGCCTCTATTGGGGGGATAAGCTGATGGAGAATAAACAATTGATTAAATGGGGAAAATTATTATTTTTATACGTCTTGATCTTCCTTATGTTACGCGAGTGGTTACTACCAATTATGGAATTAACGGACACAGGTTATTATGGCTTATTTATTCTCTTTATTCTAATTTGCCTAATCACAAATTTATTCAATTTAAATCCGTGGCTCTCCGCATGTATTAAAGTTATCTACATTATTTGGTTTATGTTATTTATTCATACTCCGGAGAATGGACCTTTTATAAATAGTTTTATAGAAAGTATACAAGCCATTTTCACAGGTGATTGGACGTCAATCGACAACTCAGTAAAAAGTATGCTCTTCCTTATTCTATTGTGGATGACTGTTTATTTAATTCATCATTGGTTAACCATTCGTCGTTCCATCATGCTTTTCTTCATTATTACCGTATTATTTTTAGCATTACTAGACGTGTTTACAACATATAATGCGGAAACAAGTATTATTCGAGTTATGATTATTGGCTTACTACTTACAGGTGTGTTATTTGTTGAAAAGCTAATGAGTGAGTATGGAATGAAAGCGAGTGTGGGCAACTACAGTAAATTGATTGTGCCATTATTGCTCATGATTATTGCAAGTACGCTCTTTGCATTTATAATGCCTAAAAAAGAAGCTTCAGAAAATCTGCCTGCTCCTATTCAAGAAGTCGTAAAATGGGCAAACTCTAGCATGAATACGACAGGAAAAATCGGTTATGTAGAAAATGACGATAAATTAGGTGGCGATTTTGAAACAGATAACGCTCCCGTTTTGAATTACGAAGCAGATGAGTCACAGTATTTACGGATTGAATCGAAATCTACTTATACAGGAAAAGGCTGGGAACGCGCAGCAAAAGATGTGTATGTAAATCCTTTTGTCTATAAAGATGTGATAAAAACAGATTTACCACGAGGACTAGATGACACGACATTGATTATGCCGATTAAAATGGATAAGAAATACAATTTCCTTGTGCAACCATATGGTGTATATCAAGTGTTATCAAGCAATGAAAAAGACAATGGCTTTTACAGAGAAGTCGAGTCAGGAAAAATTCGTGCGGTCGTACGCAAAGAACCAATTACATTGCTTAACTACAATGTAAGTTATCGTGCACCTATTTATTCAGAAAAAGAGTTAGATAAGTCGCGTATTGAAATGATTAAAAAAGATACAGCCTTATCGAAAGATGAAAGAACAATCAATCTTCAAGTGCCTAAAAATTTACCGAAATCGGTGAGTCGTTTAGCATTAGAAATTACGCAGGAACAAGAGAGTGTCTATGACAAAGCAAACGCAATTGTCGAATATTTTAGAACAGCAGGCTTTGAATATTCTCGTGTAAATGTTGGTTATCCAACGGACGGTGAAGATTATGTTGCACGCTTCTTATTTGATACTCAAGTAGGTTATTGTGATAATTTCTCCACATCAATGGCGATTATGATGCGAACAATTGGTGTACCGACCAGATGGGTGAAAGGATTTTCACCGGGGGATGTGAATGGAACGAATCCTGATACAAAAATGAAAAATTATGTCGTTACGAATAATAATGCACATTCGTGGGTAGAGGTATATATTCCAAATGTAGGGTGGATGCCTTTTGAGCCAACAATTGGTTTTGGTGGATTTGATAATCAAATAGAAGAAGAGAAAGAAACAGCAAGCTCTGCTCCTCAAAATAAAGCAGATGAACTAGAGCAAAAGAAAAAAGAAGAGCAGCAGAAAAAAGAAAAAGAGCAACAAGATAAGTTGAAAAAAGAAGAGCAAAAGAAAGAGACACAGAAAAAAGAAGTAGAGAAAAACAAGGATACTTCTGCACCGACGATTATTTGGGTGATTGTGGGAACGCTCTTACTGGTAATTGTGGCGATTTGGTTATTTATTAAACGACATACGTGGCTGATGAAACTGACAATATGGTCGTATAATAAAAAACAAGTTAGCTTAAATACAGCTTATAACAAATTATTACGTTATTTGAAAAAGCATAAGCAGCTTATTCGCGAAGAAGGCGAAACGCTAGCTGACTTTGCCAAGCGTGTAGATATGCAATTAAATACCACAGATATGATGCATTTAACGTTGCTAATGGAGCAGGAATTATATGATCCAAATGCAAAACCTAAGCATTGGAATGACTTCAAAGAATATTGGGAAAATTTAATCAATAAAACAAGAGGTTGATTTTAAGTCTTAGTAAAGGTAAACTGAATTCAACTATTAAAATTGAATAACCCTCATATATGTTTGATAATAAGGATCGAATGTTTCTACCAGGTTGCCGTAAATAACTTGACTATGAAGGTGAAAGAACGGTATATATTCGATATTTTTTATTGAGTATAGCAAAAACTTATTATTTTACCTTTTAAGTTGAGAGTAGACGCGTAGAAAAGTAATTACTATTTTTCACGCGTTTTTTCGATAAAATGGTAGAGCAACCTTACAGCATGAAGAGGAATTCAATTTTACTTAACTATTAATGAAGAGGTGGAACTTTTGTCAGCTAGCACAAACTTAGTGAAACAAGAAAAGATTGTTGTTCTTGATTTCGGTAGTCAATATAACCAACTAATTACTCGCCGTATTCGTGAATTTGGCGTATTCAGTGAATTACACCCTCATACTATTTCTGTTGAGGAAATTAAAGCAATGAACGCAACTGGGATTATTTTCTCTGGTGGCCCTAACTCAGTTTACGGTGAAGATGCATTCCGTATCGACGAAGCTATTTTTGAATTAGGTTTACCAATCTTAGGTATTTGCTACGGTATGCAGCTTATGGCGCATACTTTAGGCGGTAAAGTAGAAAAAGCTGGCAACAGTGAATATGGTAAAGCAGAAATTAAAATTCTTGCTGAAAACTCATTATTCGGCGACCTTCCAAAAGAACAAATCGTTTGGATGAGTCACGGAGATTTAGTTACTCAAGTACCAGAAGGCTTTACTTCAATCGCAACAAGCGAATCTTGCCCAATCTCTGCTATGGCAGACGAAAAACGCAAATTCTACGCAGTACAATTCCACCCAGAAGTACGTCACTCTGTTTACGGAAATGACTTACTACGTCACTTCGCATTAGATATTTGTGGAGCTAAAGGCGACTGGTCAATGGAAAACTTTATTGAGATGCAAGTTGAAAAAATCCGTGAACAAGTAGGGGACAAAAAAGTTCTTTGCGCGTTATCAGGCGGCGTTGATTCATCAGTAGTAGCTGTATTAATCCACAGAGCTATCGGCGATCAATTAACATGTATGTTCGTAGATCACAACTTAAACCGTAAAGGTGAAGTTGAACAAGTTATGAAAACTTTCACTGAAGATTTCGATATGAACTTAATCAAAATCGATGCACGTGAACGCTTCATGGAAAAACTTGCTGGCGTTTCTGATCCAGAGAAAAAACGTAAAATTATCGGTAACGAATTCATTTACGTATTCGACGAAGAAGCTTCTAAACTAGAAGGTATGGACTTCCTTGCACAAGGTACTCTTTACACTGACATCATCGAATCAGGTACAGCAACTGCACAAACAATCAAATCTCACCATAACGTAGGTGGATTACCTGAAGACATGCAATTCAAATTAATCGAGCCATTAAACACATTATTCAAAGATGAAGTACGTCAACTTGGTCTTGAATTAGGTCTTGATGAAAAAGTTGTATGGCGTCAACCATTCCCAGGCCCAGGTCTTGGAATTCGTGTACTTGGTGCAATCACAGAAGAAAAATTAGAAATCGTTCGCGAATCTGATTTCATCCTTCGTGAAGAAATCGCTAAAGCTGGTCTTGACCGTGACATCTGGCAGTACTTCACAGTATTACCTGACATCCGTTCAGTAGGCGTAATGGGCGACCAACGCACATACGATTACACAATCGGTATTCGCGCAGTAACATCAATCGACGGTATGACATCTGACTGGGCACGTATCCCTTGGGACGTCCTAGAAAAAATCTCAGTACGTCTTGTAAACGAAGTAGACCACATCAACCGCGTAGTCTACGATATTACATCTAAGCCACCAGCAACTATTGAGTGGGAATAGGCGGAACAATGAACGTCATGTTATAGCGTGGAAATAGCGCCATATCAACGTTTATAATGAAATAGCCGATTATTCTAACGCTACTATCTAACTTTCAAATATGCTCTCTTTATTCCGTATAATCGCGGTAATAAGGAGGGCTTTTTTCATGTCTAAAATTAGTCGTTTAATATCTGATTTCACGCATGAGCAACGCATCGAAGGGCGCAAAAGCGAATATATAAAACTATGTGCATATCGCTTAGATACTTTTGCGGAATTAATGAACGCAGAGCATGGCGACATTGCAGTCGAGGAAATAACGTCTAGCCACATTAAGCGTTATATAGCGAATAGGCAGGAGCTAGGCGCTGAAAGTAATAATACGATTAATAATAACTTAGCAACGCTAAAAGTATTCTTTAATTTTGCGATAGAGGAAGGCGTCATAGATGAAAGCGACAATCCTATGCGTCGTATTAAGAGTTTAAAAGAGGCACAACGCGTACTTATTACGTTCAACGATGCGGAAGTAAAGCGAATCATAAGCAGCGTGCCCGAATCTAATTATACAAATATGCGTAATAAACTAATTCTTATATTCCTATTCGAAACGGGCGTAAGAGTGAGCGAGTTATGCGGTATAAGAAACGATGATATAGCACGCGGTTATATATTGATTCGAGGAAAAGGCGACAAAGAGCGCTTAGTCTATATTAGCAAGACTATGCGAAAGTATATGCGAAAGTATGAAAACTATCGCGATGAGCGCTTCAAGCATAAATTTAACTACGAAATTGACGACAATTATTTTCTCGACCACTCGGCGCAAGGTTTATATCGTTCGACTATCAATCGCATATTAAAAAAGCATTGTAAAATGGCGGAGGTTCGCGAGGAAGTACGATGTTCGCCGCATGATTGCAGGCACTATTTTGCGCAGAAACAATTGCGGAATGGTATAGATATTTATACGCTTAGCCGACTATTAGGGCATTATGATACGCAAATTACCGCAAAGTATTTAAGAGGACTAGCGCAAGATGACGTTCTCGACATTGGGCGCAAGCATAGTCCATTGCGCGATATGAGAATTTGAACGCAAAAAAAGAGCCAGCGCGACAACGCATAGCTCTCAGAATACTCACTCATTGATTCACCAACTAAGTAATTTACAACTGAATAGAGTAT
>JAGHSJ010000154.1 GCA_018065935.1 Candidatus Kurthia equi | reverse complement strand
GTATTATATCAATAGATTTGTATTTAATCATAATGTAGATAGGCATTTTGATCATTTTAGAAGTGAATTTATAAAAAGTACACGAACAGAGTATCATTCTCATTCGGATTTAGTGTATGATTCTCCAGATGTAGATATCCTTGCAGTTGGTAGTGATGTCGTATGGGGGAGTTTAGGGAAAGATCCTGTCTATTTTCTAGATTTTGGTGACGAAAAGATAAAAAGAATTTCTTTGGCTGCAAGTTTTGGAAAGTGTGATGATTGTTTGGAAAACAATGATTTAATTATTTTAGAAAAAGCTTTGGAGCGTATAGACTCAATTTCTGTACGTGAAGATTCTGGTGTCGGTATATGTAAAAAAGCAGGAAGAGAAGATGCTATTTGTATTTGTGATCCTACAATGCTACTTGAAAGGGATGTCTATAAAGGTTTAGCTATTGGAATGAAGGAGGCAAACAAGAGTAAAGATTTCATTTATTATCTTAGTGATCACACGTCTTGTGTGTCTGATAGATATATAGTAAAGTATTTACGTATGCACGATATTTCATTCAACTATACATTCGCTGAAGGTTCTGTTAATTCGATACCGAAGGTATTTCCCTCAATCCCAGAGTGGATAGGCTTTGTTGAAGGTGCGGATACAATTATAACAAACTCTTTTCATGGAGTTATTTTTTCTATCATTTTTCGCAAGCAGTTTATTGCTATTCCTTTGAAAAATGATAATCTAAATACGCGAATTAAGTCTATTCTTAATGTTTGTGGATTGGAAAGTCGTCTATGTTATGACAAAAGGAACTTTGATATTATATATACTACTACAATAGATTATAGCCTGATTGAGTATAAAATTGAGGCATTTGTGACAAAAAGTAAAGAGTTTATAAATGCATCAATAAATGAATGCAGCAAGCATTATTAAGAAGATTATATGTTTTATGGAATATAGAGTTTTGCAATGTTCGAAGTTTTCTGCTCCGTATATGGGAAATTTCGTAAATTCGTTAGTCTGTTTGGAAAATGTGATTGCTGATAGGGGAGGGCAGCAGGCGTATGTTTTTCCTTTTGAGGTTGAAACCCAACCATGGTGGGATTTTTTTTGTAAAAGGCATAAAACCTATACAGTTAAGAATTCTAGTGATATCGGTGAAATGCTTGCTATCATTGAAGACTTTAGTCCATCAATAATTCATACTCATTTTGAAGGCTTTGATGAATGTTGTGTTAAGGCAGTACGAAAATACGGGAGAAAAAAAATAAAGATTGTATGGCATATGAGGGATATGTTTCAATACCATCACAATCTTTTTAAACATTTATATCAAGTTTTTTGTTTTTATCGTCATTATAATTGGAATGTGACTGAGGATGTTTCCATTATTAGCGTCAGTGCCGAGCTTTATGAATTTATTAGGCGGTATACTACTTTTTTTGCGAAAGGAGTTAATCATGTAGAGGTGATTCCTAATGGCGTTGATTTTAGGCGGATAGACTCAGACTCTCTTGACAAAATACAAATGCATAATATATTTACTTTTTTAGCTTATGGCAGTAGAAATGTCCAAAAAAGGGTGGATTACCTTTTAAAGGCAGCAAATGATATTGCTGCTTGCAAAGAAATTAAAGTAATTATTACTTTGGGGGTCGATACTCAGGAAGTTGTAGATAGTTTTTTTGATGGAGATGTGCCCAAGTGGTGCGAACTTATCCCTCAAACCCCAAATCTAAATGAATTACTATCGCAAGCAGATTGTTTTGTGTCTACTTCTATTCATGAAACATTTTCTAATGCGATTTGTGAAGCATCAGTATATGGCCTGCCTGTAATTCAAAGTGATATAGAGGGAACAAAATGGAATGCAAATAATCCTTCAACGTTTGTGTTTCGATCAGGTGATGTTGATGATCTAAAACGTGTAATGTATGAAGTAATGCATTTGCAATGGAATGATTTAAAGCAAAAATGTGAAATAACACAACTTAATAACAGGAAAAAATATAGTATGGATGC
>JAGHSJ010000445.1 GCA_018065935.1 Candidatus Kurthia equi | reverse complement strand
TGAGAAACATCATTTTCGACAATTATGGTTGGTATAAATATGCCAACCATAATTGTCGAAAATGATGTTTCTCAGTGGGATGATTTAACAGGAGAGGTTTATCACTTTCCCAAAAGATATAAGGAATTACTTTTACCTGGCGAGAAGGTTATTTACTATAAAGGTCGTATAAAAGATAAAATTTTTAAAAATCAAAGGTTAAGTTCAGATCCTCATTATTTTGGAATCGCTGAAATTGGTAAAGTCATTTCAATTAAGAATGGTAAAGAACTATTGGGCGAAATTGTCAATTTTAGGCCATTTACTAAGGCTGTTAACTTTCAAAATAGTGACGGGTATTTAGAGAAAATTCCCAAGAATAAAGAAAAAAATTATTGGAGAGATGGAGTTCGTAAGATTGATGAAGATACTTATAACAAGATTGTCCGTTTAGAAAATTTAGGCCCTATTAAAGAAGCAAAAAATTCTGTGAACAATGATGATCAAAGTTTTATTTCAGGAGTTGAGGGGAAACGCTCATATTCTTTCACAACAAAATATGAAAGAGATCCAGAGCTTCGTAAGCAAGCTCTTCTTATCCATGGGTATATATGTGCAGCATGTGGTTTTAATTTTGAGAAATTTTATGGAGAGTATGCTAAAGGATTTATTCATATTCACCATATTGAACCTCTCTTTGAGAGTGGTGAGAAAGTTGTAAATCCTGAAACAGACCTAATCCCTTTATGTGCAAACTGTCATGCAATTATTCATAGAAGAAGAAATAAGACTCTAACTCTCGAAGAACTGCAAAATATGATCGAGCAAAACAATTTATAGCTTTAAGAGGGAGATCTTAAATATCTAATTTAGGATCTCATTTCGCATAAGAGATTTTATGTTAAATAATAGAAAGGCTCTAACTCTCAGTTAGAGCCTTTATTCTTAAATTTTTTTATCTATTGTGATAAACCATGTGCCGTTATTACGCTCATAAAGTGGTAAATTGCTGTCAATTTTTTGATATCTATAATTTAACTTGGGAGTAAAACCTTTCCACTGCCATTGCTTACGCCAAGTAGCTATACCAAATTCATATTCACTGTCTTTGCGTTGAATACCATACCAAATATTATCTGCTAAAAAATTACGCTTAGAATAACGTATGTTGCTACTAATACCCAATGAGTCCCCAAAGTATAAAAAACCACTTCGTATACCTTTTTTATTAGATGATTCTGCTTCGTCCGCTAAGCGATCTTGCATCCAGTCTAAGCCACTATATATGAGTAATTTCGATTTCGGTTGATACAGCATCAATGCAGCCTGACTATTAGCATGACCATTATAATATTGTGCAAGATCTGAATCCTGATATCGTTTTTGGATATGAGATGTATTAGCAGAAACTTGCCAACGATCTGATAATAATCGGTTATATTCTAATCCTGCACCATAGTTATGACTGTAACGACTATCACCTAGTATATTTTGCCCAATAAATGGAATTATGCCTAAGGATTGCTTAAGATCTTTATACTTGTAACCAGTATCGATACGTAAGGTTTGCTCACTAAATTCTGTATTATCCCAATAATGAATACCGTTTAATGTTGCATTAAAATATACATAATGATTGCTCATCATATTTTGTTCACGTGATGCATTCAGCGTATAACCGATACCTTCTGCCTTTTGTGGTAGTGATTCCTGATCACGTATGAAAGTTGCTTCTCCAATAGAAATCTCTTTTATACTCGATGATTGATTAACATTATCTGTTTTTTCAAAATTAAAATTTACGTTTGGTTGCCATCCTTGAGACTCTTCCATAGTACTCAATAGCTGATCTATTAATGCTTGGATCTGAGTAGGAAGAAAAGGTCTTACTGCTCTAAATTCATTTTTAGCTTCAGTATATTGTTTATTTTCAAATAACATCATGGCTAGATCAAAACGGGGATAATATAAATTTGGATTCTTTGTAATAATCTCTTGGTACATTTCTATGGCTTTCTTTTGCTTTCCTTGAAAACGATATAAAGCACCTAAGCCATACTCGTATAAAATGTGATCGTAATTATCAGTTTTTCTGTATTTATCTAGTAGTTTCTCAAGTTCTTTCCAGTCTTTATGAATAATGGCTTGATTAATATAATCTTCTAAACTTGAGTTTGGAGGTAGTGTAGAAAGCTTTAAATCTTTATCTACTGTTTTTTTAAGTAATAATTCAGGTTGAATAAATGAGTCTTGCTCAAAAAATACTGTTTGAGCTGGTGGTAATTCTTGAGAAAATGCAGTGCTAGAAAATGTTACTGAAAGAATTACTAAATATTTGATATTCATCAAATGGCTACCAATAGAATGACAAAAACCGTCTGAAATTATATTTAATTTCAGACGGTCTATAGATATGTGGGGACTAAAAT